>NZ_JBHUYJ010000052.1:5997-13170 GCF_042668715.1 Streptomyces sp. NPDC057271 | reverse complement strand
CCTTGCGTTTAATTTCCTCGTTTCTTCCCCCCTCCTTCCCCCGCCCGCGTCAGGCGGTCACCCGGCCGTTCACGACGACCCTGCGTGGGGCCGCCAGGGCGCGGACGTCCGCGCGGGGGTCCTCGGCGTAGACGACGAGGTCCGCGGGGGCGCCCTCCTCCAGGGAGGGGCGGCCCAGCCAGGCCCGGGCACCCCAGGCCGTCGCCGAGAGGGCCTCGATCGGCGGGATGCCGGCCTTGACCAGTTCCTCCACCTCGGCCGCGACAAGCCCGTGCGCCAGGGAGCCTCCGGCGTCCGTGCCGACGAAGACCGGGACGCCCGCGTCGTAAGCCGAGCGGACGGTGTCGTACCGGCGCTCGTACAGCCGTCGCATATGCGCCGACCAGCGCGGGAACTTCTGCTCGCCGCCCTCCGCGAGCCGCGGGAACGTGGCGATGTTGACGAGCGTCGGGACGATCGCGACGCCCCGCTCGGCGAAGAGCGGGATGGTGTCCTCGGTGAGTCCGGTGGCGTGCTCGATGCAGTCGATTCCCGCCTCCACCAGGTCCCGCAGCGAGTCCTCCGCGAAGCAGTGCGCGGTGACCCGCGCCCCGAGCCGGTGGGCCTCGGCGATCGCCGCCTCGACCTCGGCGCGGGGCCAGCAGGCGCCCAGATCGCCCGCGTCCCGGTCGAGCCAGTCCCCGACGAGCTTCACCCAGCCGTCGCCGCGCCGCGCCTCCTGGCCGACGTAGGCCACCAGGTCCTCGGGCTCGATCTCGTGGGCGTAGTTGCGGATGTAGCGGCGGGTGCGGGCGATGTGGCGGCCGGCACGGATGATCTTCGGCAGGTCCTCGCGCTCGTCGATCCAGCGGGTGTCGGACGGCGAGCCCGCGTCACGGATCAGGAGCGTCCCCGCGTCGCGGTCGGTCAGCGCCTGCTTCTCGCTGGTGGCCTCGTCGACCGGGCCGTGCTGGTCCAGGCCGACATGGCAGTGCGCGTCCACGAGCCCCGGCAGGGCCCAGCCCTCCACCGTCAGCGCCTCGCCGGACGGGCGGGTGTACGTGATCCGGCCGTCGACCGCCCACAGCTCGTCCCGTACGTCCTCCGGGCCGACGAGCACCCGCCCCTTCACATGCAGCACAGTCAAGTTTCCTCGCACCTTTTCCTGCTCCCAGTATGCCTGCACTTGGCATCTTCCCAGCCGATGGGCGGACGGGAGCAGCGAGGTGCAGGCTGGAGGGAGACAGGCCGTCGAGGGGTCGTTATGTCCAGCATCTACATCGCGCGGGAGAACAAGGCGTTCCGGGCATCGCACCCTTGCCCCCTCTGTGACAAGGAGACCACCGCCCACGCAGTCGACTTCTTCTCCTGGCGCTCCAACAACAGCGTCTGCCTCGCTTGCGCCAGGAAACATCGCGCCCCTGCTGGCTCCATCGGCGCACTCCGCGACCTGCTGTGGCGCGCCGAGGATGAACTGCGCGCCAAGTGTCCGACTGAAGCAGAAGAGATCATCGAAGCTGCATACGACGCGCGCATGACTACCAACGACATCTCGATCTCGGTCGCCGAAATCCGTGCGGCTTGGGAAGACATTTTGAAGGCCCTGGAACGCTGCTGAGGAATTAGAGAGAGGCTATCGCCCCGGTGATGCGCTCCTTCGCCTCGCGGCCGTGCACGGCAACCTGGGACAGCTCGGCGAACGCCCTGAGGTAGGTGCGGATCTCGCCCGGAGCCTTGATGTTGACCTCGGCCGTCAGGGTCTCGACGGCCACCTGATCCTCGTCGAAGGCGTAGAAAGCTTCCAGCGGCCACACGCTGCGGCGGGCGGTGAACGGGATGATGCCAAGGGACACATTCGGCCGGGACATGATCTCAAGCAGGTGGCGGAGTTGCCCTCTCATCGCCGTCTCGTCGCTGACGCGGTAGTAGAGCACGGTCTCTTCCAGCAGCAGCGCGAACCGATGGTCTCCCTCGTGGACCACGCGGGACCGGTTCAGACGTGCCTGTACCGCGTCCGCGACGTCGTCGGGCGTGCCCTGGAAGTCCGTGATGGACCGCAGGAGCCCTGTGGCGTACTCGGCAGTCTGGAGCATGCCGGGCACAAGGTTCGAGGCGTAGACACGGAAATGGCGTGTTCGCTGGTACAGCGGCAGAGTCTTCTCATGGACGCGCCGCATCCCGTCACGGTGGAGCTGCCGCCACTGGACGTACATGGACTCCGCGGTACGCGAGGCAGCGATGAGGTCGCCCGCCTGCTCCTCCGCGTCACAAGCCCTGCACCACGCCCGAATGTCGTCGTCCGACGGAGCGGTCTTGGCCCTCGCGATGCGGGACGCCTTTGACTTGTGCCAGCCACATCGCTGCGCCAGCTCAAGCCCCGTGAGCCCGGCATCCCTCCGGATCTCGTCCAGGCGGGTAGCGATGGCCGCGCGGGCGACCTGGGCGGTGGATAGCGGGGACGTGGACATGAACTGGCGTACCGGGCTTCTCAGATGACGTACTTGTCGTGCGGGATGGCCCGCTCCCAGACAGCATCGAACGCGGTTGAGCACAACCGGGCCAACGCCGGCTCGTCAGTCTGGTCGGTGTGCACCCAACGCCCGTCGCCGTCAAAGACGTTGAACTGAACGATGCGGCCGTCGAAGAGCCAGAAGTCGTTACCCGGCAGCGCGAGGTCGGAGGCCTGACGTCTCGGAAGGCAGCGGATCTCCTCCCCTGCGGCGACGTTAGTGAACGTGAACGAGTGCTCATATCGGATGTACTCGCTCGGCGGCTCACCGACGATCCGCGCACGGCGCATCATGACGCCTTTGGCGGTGACCTCTTGGACGAGGTCGAGCCATGGACGCCACCACGACTGACGGTCGTCCGGGTCGAGCCGGTGGCCCCGCTTCCACGCCGCGAAGCCGTCGTCCTCGTCCGCAATCGCGTACAGGTCCCGCATCTCAAGGTGCACGGCTGAGTGCTCCACGGATTGGATCAGGTCGGCAAAGCTACTGAGGCTCTGCGTCATCAAGTGCCTCCCTCAGCAGCGGGATCATGCGCTGCGGTAGCCGGATCACGCCCTCATGGTCGGGTAGCGGGCTGTCCTCGACGGTCCGGGCGATCGTGTCGGTGTCGGCTTTCGTGCCCTGGATGACGAGATCTCGCGTGTCCTCGTCCACCCACACGCCGGGCAGCCGTGATCTCCGGACTCTGGATCTTTCCCGACGAACCGTAGGTCCATGACCCCTCCCCATGACGAGTCGGTTGCTTTCGGTTGCACCAGAGCCTCACGGTGCCGCGACCAGGGCGTCAAGGTCGCCACGGCTTGCGTGCAACCGCGTGCAACTTCGTGGACCGGCCTGTTCCCAACTCCTACGGTCATAACCGGAGTCACGGAGAAGTCGGGGAGACCAATGGCCACGAAGCACAAGACAACACAGGAGCGACCTGTAGTCCTTCCTGTCGGCTTCAACGCGTGGCTCCTGGACTGCGCCCCGGTCCGGGACTGCAAGAGGTGCCAGCACGAGTGGCAGCGCCTCAACGCGGCTAAGGAACTCGGCAGCATCACCCAGGCCGCCAAGCACGCCACGAACATCCGCGACCACGCCTCTGGGGCCCACTGATGGCAATGGACATGCGCACATACCAGGACGGCCGCAAGGAAGCGACGGACGCGGCGGAGGCGATCCGGGCAGCCATGGCCGCTCTCGGCCTTCCCGAAAGCGTCTGGGGCAGCGTGCGCCCGATGGTGACCCACAGTGGCAAGCCATACGTACACCTGGGGATGGTGCGCGCAGAGGCAGCCGAAAGGATGGCGGAAGCGATGCGGGCTCCTGCCGAGCACGTTGAGTAAGGGAATGGAGTAGTAGCGGGCTTCAAACGTCCACGATCAGAAGTTGATCTTATTTGCGGAAAAATACCGCCGCGCCCAGTCCTCAATCTCGTCGGCGCTGAAATTTTCGGACCCCGGCACTAGGCGAAATTCCGCGCATCCTTCATCTCGATTAGGCCAGACCACGAACCAGCCCCCCTTGGTGGGACCGAAGATGACTGCGTGACTGTCGTCCGGTCCGAGAGCGAATCCATCCGCCGGGCTTTCCCTATTGATTTCCATGATTCCATCACCCCTGCTTCCCTTACCCCTTGACCCATGGTAGGCGAGCGGAGGAAGAAATACCTTTCGGGGAGAGAGACAGGCAGGAGCAGTCGTTCGCTGCTCATCCCGTGTTTGCGTCGCCCGGCCCGCCCCCTACCTGCGCCTGCGCCCTCGACTCGACAGAACCCAGATGCGGAGATGCAACGAGCCGCTTGCGGGCGCAAACTGATGCCATGAGGCTGCATAGAACTCAGCACGCACCGCGCGTTGACCCCTACATGCGGCAGCACCCTCACCTGGTTCAGGACCTAATCACCGCATGGACGTGGGATCACGCCCTGGCACGCCAAGCATCTGGGCTGAAATTGCTGGGGCTTATCGTCTCACTCCTTGCGGCTGGGTGCAGTGCAGTCGCTGGTGGAATCACTGCTCAAGCCTGGAACGAGAACTGGGCGCGTCCCACTGTGGCGTGGGTGTCGGTCGCTGCCGCTGCACTGACGACTATCGCGGGCAGCCTTGCCGCTTGGGCGAATACGACCTCTCAAGCTCAGGTCAAGTGGGAGGGCATCGCGCATCAACGGCGCGATGTGTTCGATCGCTTGCGAAATGGCGCTTCCTACGACCCGAAGCGTCTTGAAGATCTAGACAGAGAGCAGTTGGCGGCGCCGAAGCCCGCCATGCTTCCTGGGATGTTCCAGAGGGTCAAGGAACAAGTAGAGCAGGAGGATATGGTCAAGGCGGAGTATCTCCCACCAGGACAAGGGACAAGCAGTCTCTGGGGGTCGCCCGCTCCTTCGCCGCAGGGCTCCCGAAACGGAGGAGCCTTGCACGTCAAGGACAATCGCAACGGCGAGAAGCGGGCTGCATAGACGCGGTATCACAGCGCCAGAAGCTCCTCCAGTTCCAGTCCCCGCAGGTATGCCGCACGTCGCCCAGGCGTCCACAGACCGCTGTCGGCGGACCGGATCCCGGCGATCAGCGCCGACGGGTATGCGCCGAGCGCAACCACAGACACCTCCATCAACTGGACCTCTGTGCGCACGACGATCATGCCGCTGTCGGTGCGCTGCTCCCGTTCCCTGATGGGCCGAAAGCCCACGCTGAAGGCGTCGGCGACGCCATCGCGGACCAGGGTTAGTAGCTCGTCTCCGGCAGCGGTCTCGGCGACCCGGAACGCCCCGTACAGGCCGTTCGGCTGCTCCCTCAGCTCGACAGCCCTCCCGACCGGCAGGGACCGGGCGTCATGCCCCCGGAGCAACTTCACACGGGCGCCTGCCTCGTTGATCGTCTTGCGGAAGGCACCCGCTGCGAACCGCTCCAGGTAGCCGCCGTAGCTGTCCCGGATCTCGACGACCTGGTTGAACGGACAGACGATCCCGAAGATCGTCCGCCTATCTGCCGCACCGTCCGCGCTGACAAGAGCCCCGTACGACCGGTACAGGATCGGCTCGCCGCCGGCTCGGCTCTCGAACGACCGGGTGACCACAAGCGGCGGGCTGTTACTGCGAGTTGAATCGCTCATCTCGCATCACGCCGCCGTCTGGACGTCGAGCATCTTGAATGCGTTCGTAGTCAGCACGTCGGCGCCGACCCGCCAGTACGCGTACCAGCCGACTCGCCCGTCCGGGAGGTGGTTGGCAGAGTTCTGGAGGATGCCAGGGCCGATGAACGCCACGCACTCTACGAGGGGCGGGCTTCCCGCCACAGAGGGATCATTCGTCGATCGCCGGCCAGGGCTGTACGCGCCTGTTGTCCGGTTTCGGGCGTGAAGGGGCCCGGACGTCCGAAGCGTACGGAACCGGCTCGGTACCCTGAACCGACGTTCGACCCTCCTTTCGAAGAAGGCACCGCCGTGACCGTGACGCATCCGCTGCTCGACCTGGCCCCGCTGACCGCCGCGCACTTCGCGTCCATCGAGCGGAGGGTCGCCGCCCTGCTCTCGACGGAGCAGGACGTGGTGATCACGCAGGGCGAGGCGCTGCTGCCGCTGGAGGGCTGCATCCGCAGCGGTGCCCGGCCGGGCTCGACCGCGCTGAACATCGTCACGGGGCCGTACGGCCAGACGTTCGGCAACTGGCTGCGGGACTGCGGCGCCACGGTCGTGGACCTGGACGTGCCGTTCCACACGGCGGTGACGGCCGCTCAGGTGGAGCGGTCGCTCGCCGAGCACCCGGAGATCGACTTCGTGTCGCTGGTGCACGCGGAGGCGGCGACCGGCAACACCAACCCGGTCGCCGCGATCGGCGAGGTCGTGCGGGCGCACGGCGCACTGTTCTACCTCGACGCGGTGGCCTCGATCGGCGCGGAACCGGTACTGCCGGACGAGTGGGGCGTGGACATGTGCGTCATCGGCGCGCAGAAGGCGATGGGCGGCCCCGCGGGTGTCTCGGCGGTCTCCGTGAGCGAGCGGGCGTGGGAGCGGTTCGCGGCCAACCCGCGGGCACCGCGCCGCTCGTACCTCTCGCTGCTGGACTGGAAGGAGCGCTGGATCGACGGCGGCCGCAAGGCTCTGCTGCACGCACCGGCGCAGTTGGAGATGCTGGCGCTCGAAGCGTGCGTGGAGCGGATCGAGGCGGAGGGCCTGGACGCCCTGATGGCCCGCCATTCGTCCGCCGCGGCCGCGACGCGGGCGGGCACGCTGGCGCTGGGCGGCGGCCTCGAACCGTACGTCCACGACGCGAAGGACGCGGCCCCGGTCGCGACGACGCTGCGCGCTCCGGCGGGCGTGGACGCCTCGCAGCTGGTCGCCCGGGCGCTGGCGGCGGATCCGTCGCTGCCGCTGATCGCGGGCGGCGGCGCGCTGGCGAAGGAGATGATCCGGGTCAACCACTACGGCGTGGACGCGACCCCGGGCGCGGTGCAGTCCTCGCTGGCGGCCGTGGGCGCGGCTCTCGCCGACACGGGCCGCCCGGTGGACCTGGAGGCCGCGCGCCGCGCGGCGACGGAGGCGTGGAGCTAGGGCGAGCCTGAGGCGCGGCACATCCGGCGAGGGGGCGGGGGGTGGGGGGGGGGCACAACAGCCCCCCCCCCCCCCCCCCCCCCCCCCCCCGGCCCCCCCCACCCCCCCCCCTCCCCACCAGACCCCCGGAGACGCCCCCCCCCGCCCTTTTTTT
>NZ_JBHUYJ010000052.1:0-5987 GCF_042668715.1 Streptomyces sp. NPDC057271 | reverse complement strand
GGGGAGCTAGGGCGAACCTGAGGCGCGGCACATCTGGCGAGGGGCCGGGGTGGGGGGCGGGACCACGACGTCCGCCCGTCACCCCGGCCCCTTCCGCATGGGCCCACCCGGCCGCCCTCGCGCACGACGGGCCGCCGGGAGCCGCCACCGCGCGCATTGTTCGCACGCATTCTCCGACCGCATAACCGGAACGCATTTCGTGTGCGCATTTCATGGGCGAATTCCCCGTACACATTCCGGCTTTCTTCTGCCCCGGATCACGGACTCTAAACGCTAAGGTTTCATCAGCACATCCGAGCCATTCCACCACCTGTGACGTACCCCACATCGCCGCCTTTTCGCCCGGATTTATACCGGCAGACCAGTACATACCGACGCTCGCGCGAATAACACATCGACTCTCTCACGCCCACCCCTCCGCCCCATGCAATCCAAGAATTCGGTCGGTAAATTGCCACGACATGACCGCAGCACAAGCAGCCATGACCTTGGAAAGCCCACGCGTGGAGGACGGAGCCGCGATATGGCGTATCGCCCGCGATTCCCGGGTGCTCGACCTGAACTCCTCGTACAGCTACCTGCTGTGGTGCCGCGACTTCGCCGCCACCTCGCTGGTCGCGCGCGCCGCCGACGGTGAGCCGGTCGGCTTCGTCACCGGATACCTGCGCCCCGACCGGCCCGGGACCCTCGTCGTCTGGCAGATCGCCGTCGACGAGAGCCAGCGCGGCCGCGGGCTGGCCGGAGTGCTGCTCGACGCGCTGACCGCCCGGGTGGCCCCGGAGGCCGTCGAGACGACGGTCACCCCCGACAACACGCCCTCGGACCGGCTCTTCACCTCCTACGCGGCCCGGCACCGGCTCCCCCTGGAGCGCGAGGTCCTCTTCGACGGGGGCCTGTTCCCCGACACCGCCGACGGCGCCGCACACCAGCCCGAAGTCCTGTACCGCATCGGCCCCTTCCATACCCCTGGAGCTTCGCTGTGACCATCACCCCGCCCGAACTGAGCGTCTTCGAGACCCTGGAGTCGGAGGTGCGCAGCTACTGCCGCGGCTGGCCCACCGTCTTCGACCGCGCACAGGGCGCGCGGCTGACCGACGAGGACGGCCACGAGTACCTCGACTTCTTCGCCGGCGCCGGCTCGCTCAACTACGGCCACAACAATCCCGTACTGAAACGGGCGCTGATCGACTATCTGGAGCGCGACGGGATCACCCACGGTCTCGACATGGCCACCACCGCCAAACGGACCTTCCTGGAGACGTTCGAGAAGGTCGTGCTGCGGCCGCGCTCGCTGGCGTACAAGGTGATGTTCCCGGGCCCGACCGGCACCAACGCGGTGGAGTCCGCGCTGAAACTGGCCCGGAAGGTGAAGGGCCGCGAGTCGGTGGTCTCCTTCACCAACGCCTTCCACGGCATGTCGCTGGGTTCGCTGGCCGTCACCGGCAACGCCTTCAAGCGGGCCGGCGCGGGCATTCCGCTGGTGCACGGCACACCGATGCCGTTCGACCACTATCTCGACGGGCAGGTGCCGGACTTCCTCTGGTTCGAGCGGCTGCTCGAGGACCAGGGTTCCGGTCTGAACAAGCCCGCCGCGGTGATCGTGGAGACGGTCCAGGGCGAGGGCGGCATCAACGTGGCCCGGGCCGAGTGGCTGCGGGCGCTCGCCGACCTGTGCCGGCGCCAGGACATGCTGCTGATCGTCGACGACATCCAGATGGGCTGTGGCCGCACCGGCGCCTTCTTCTCCTTCGAGGAGGCCGGCATCACTCCCGACATCGTCACGCTGTCGAAGTCGATCAGCGGATACGGGCTGCCGATGTCGCTCTGCCTGTTCCGGCCGGAGCTGGACGTGTGGGAGCCGGGCGAGCACAACGGCACCTTCCGGGGCAACAACCCGGCCTTCGTCACCGCCGCCGCCGCGCTCGACACGTACTGGGCCGACGGCCAGATGGAGAAGCAGACCCTGGCGCGCGGCGAGCAGGTCGAGCAGGCCCTCCTCGCGATCTGCGAGGAGAACTCCGCCGACGGCGCCCACTACCGCGGCCGGGGCCTGGTCTGGGGCCTGGAGTTCACCGACCGGACCCGCGCGTCCAAGGTCTGCGCGCGCGCCTTCGAGCTGGGGCTCCTCCTTGAGACCTCCGGTCCGGAGAGCCAGGTCGTCAAACTCCTCCCGCCGCTGACCATCACCCCCGAGGAGCTGGACGAGGGGCTGCGGACGCTGTCCCGCGCGGTCCGCGAGACCGTCTGATCCAGCCGTACCACCTCTAGACGAAAGGGAGTTGCACCACCGTGATCGTCCGATCGTTCAAGGACATCGAGAACACCGAACGCCATGTGCGGGCGAAGTCCGGCACCTGGGAGAGCAAGCGGATCGTCCTCGCCAAGGAGCGGGTCGGCTTCTCGCTGCACGAGACCGTGCTCTACGCGGGCACCGAGACGTCCATGTGGTACGCCAACCACATCGAGGCCGTCCTGTGCGTCGAGGGCGAGGCCGAGCTGACGAACGACGAGACCGGCGAGACGCACTGGATCGAGCCGGGGACGATGTACCTGCTCGACGGCCATGAGCGGCACACCATGCGCCCCAAGACCGACTTCCGCTGCGTCTGCGTCTTCAACCCGCCCGTCACCGGCCGGGAGGACCACGACGCGAACGGGGTGTACCCGCTGCTCACGGAGGAGGGCTGACCATGACGAACGTCCTGACCGACCTGTACCCGACCCGCGGCGCCTCCGAGGTGCTCACGCCCCGCCAGGATCCGGTGGTGTGGGGCGACGCCCAGGGCCTTGAGTCGTACGAACGGGACGGCTTCCTCGTCGAGCCCGAGCTGCTGGCCGACGACGAGGTCGCGGAGTACCGGCGCGAACTCGACCGGCTGGTCGCCGATCCGGCCGTACGGTCCGATCCGCGCGCGATCGTCGAGCCGAAGTCGTCGACCGTACGTTCCGTCTTCGAGGTCCACCGGATCAGCGAGGTCTTCGCCCGGCTGGTCAGAGACGAGCGGGTGGTGGGCCGGGCCCGCGAGATCCTCGGCTCGGACGTGTACGTCCACCAGTCGCGGATCAACGTGAAGCCGGGCTTCGGCGCCTCCGGGTTCTACTGGCACTCGGACTTCGAGACCTGGCACGCGGAGGACGGGCTGCCGCGCATGCGCACGGTGTCGGTGTCGATCGCGCTGACCCGGAACCACGAAACCAACGGCGGCCTGATGATCATGCCGGGCTCGCACCGCACGTTCCTGGCGTGCGAGGGCGCGACGCCGAAGGACAACTACAAGCGCTCGCTGCAGATGCAGGACGCAGGCACCCCGTCGGACGAGGCGCTGACCTCGCTCGCGGACGCGCACGGCATCCGGCTCTTCACAGGCCGGGCCGGTTCGGCGACCTGGTTCGACTGTAACGCGATGCACGGCTCGGGCGACAACATCACGCCGTATCCGCGCAGCAACGTGTTCATCGTCTTCAACAGCGTGGAGAACACGGCGGTGGAGCCCTTCGCGGCGCCGGTGCGACGGCCGGAGTTCATCGGCGCGCGGGACTTCACACCGGTGCGCTGAGCCGGGTGGTGCGGCGCCGGGCGCGCGAGCGCGAGGCCCGGTGGTGCGGGGGCGGCCTTCTCGGCTGCCCCCGCATCCGCACGTGCGCCCGCCCCCGCGTCCGCCGCACCCCACCTCAGCCCGCCAGGACCTCCAGCGCGCGGTCGACGTCGGCCGAGCCGTTGTAGAGGTGGAAGGACGCCCGCAGGTTGCCCGCGCGGGCGGACATCAGGACGCCCGCCGAGAGCAGGGCGGACTGCCGGTCGCCGAGGCCCGGGACGCCGACGACGCCGGAGACGTCCGGCACCGGGGCGTGCCCCAGCTCCACGAGCCCGGCGCGGAACCGGGCGGCGAGGGCCTTGTTGTGGGCCTCGATCCGCTCGATCCCGATCTCTTCGAGCAGCGCGAGCGAGCGGGCCGCGCCGTGGTACGAGAGGAAGGCCGGGGGTTCGTCGAACCGCCGTGCGGAGCGGGCCAGTTCCCGCACCGGACCATAGCTGTTGGTCCACAGCTCCTCACCCGTGACCCAGCCCGCGTGGATCGCGACCAGCGAGTCCTGTGCCTCCTCCGTGACGGTCATGAAGGACGCCCCGCGCGGGCAGAGCAGGAACTTGTAGCCGCCGGCCACCGTGTAGTCCCACTCCCCCGCCCGCAGCGGCAGCCAGCCGGCCGACTGGGTGCCGTCGAGCAGCGTTCGGGCGCCGTGCGCAGCCGCCGCGGCGCGGATCGCCGCGAAGTCGGCCGTCCTGCCGTCCGCCGACTGGACGGCCGAGAAGGCGACGAGCGCGGTGTCGGGGCGGACGGACTCCGCCAGGCGCTCCAGCGGCACGAACCGCGTCTTGAGGTCGCCGCGGATGGTGAACGGGGTGATCAGGGAACTGAAGTCGCCCTCGGGGAAGAGGATCTCGGAGCCCGCCGGCATCGACTGCGCGATCATGCCGACATGGACGGATACCGAACTGCCGACCGCCACCCGGTCCGGGTGGACGTCCATGAGCCGGGCGTAGGTGGCGCGGGCCTCCGCGACGGTCTCGAAGTCGCCTGCCCCGTTCGGGCGGCCGGCCGCGGTCTCCTCGGCGAGGAGCGTGACCGCCTCGATCGCGCGGCGCGGCAGCAGCGCGCAGGCGGAAGTGTTCAGATACGTCTGCTGGGGCGCGAACTCGGCTCCGCCGAGGGGTTCCATGGCATCCATGGAACCAGCCTGGTGTTCCTCCGACCTGCGGTCAATTGCCTTTGATCATGGGGAAAGGCCAAGTCGGCCTTATGTGCGCAGGTCAGAGGCGCGCCTCGGCCCCGGACTGTCCATGTCCGAGGCCGAGGTCCGAGCGAGGTGCGGGCCGGTCGGGCCTCACAGGTCGAGGGCCGGGGCCGGTCGGGCCTCGCAGGTCGAGGGCCGGCCGGTCAGGCCTCACAGGTCCCGTCGACGTCGCAGGCCGCCGCGTCGCCGCCGACCGGCTGGAGCGCCCGGCCCTGCCACGCCTGCTCCAGTGCCTGCGTGAAGACCTCGGCGGGCTGGCCGCCGGAGATGCCGTAGCGGCGGTCCAGGACGAAGAACGGCACGCCGTTCGCGCCGAGTTCGGCCGCCTCGCGCTCGTCGGCCCGGACCGCGTCCGCGTACGCGGTCTCGTCGGCGAGCACGGTGCGGACCTCGGTCTCGTCCAGGCCGGCCTCCGCCCCGAGCCGTACGAGGGTCTCGTCGTCGAAGACGGACCGCTCCTCGGCGAAGTTCGCGCGGTACGCGAGATCGAGCAGCTCGTTCTGCCGACCGCGCTCCTTGGCGAGGTGGAGGAGGCGGTGGATGTCGAAGGTGTTGCCGTGGTCACGGCCCTCGGTGCGGTAGCCGAGGCCCTCGGAGTGCGCGTTGGAGGCAACGTGCGCCTCCATGGCGCGGGCCTCGTCCAGGGTCCGGCCGTACTTCTTCGCGAGCATGTCGATCACCGGCGCGGTGTCGCCCTTGGGCCGGTTCGGGTCGAGCTCGAAGGAGCGGTGCACGACCTCGATCTCGTCGCGGTGGGCGAACTCCGCGAGTCCCTTCTCGAAGCGGGCCTTGCCGATGTAGCACCACGGGCAGGCGATGTCGCTCCAGATCTCGACGCGCATGTTGTTGCTTCTCTCCGGGGTCGTGGGGGTGTTCCGTGGCCGAAACACATCGGTCTACCGGATTCATTCCGCGACGGGCACCACTGTGAGGCGCGGCACGAGATGGGTGCCGGAGCGGGGGTGCCTCTATGTCCTTCGTCAAGGCGCCCGTGTCGGGTTTGGGGTGGTTCAGGGTTGTTAGGGTTATGCGGCGAGCTCGATGTCCTTCGGCGTCCGGGATTCGTAGAAGGTGCCGTCGCGGAGCATGGCGAACAGAACGCTGATGCGTTGGCGGGCGAGGCGGAGGAGGGCTTGGGTGTGGGTCTTGCCGCGGGCGCGTTGCTTGTCGTAGTAGGTGCGGGAGGCGGGGTC
>NZ_JBHUYJ010000051.1:0-55425 GCF_042668715.1 Streptomyces sp. NPDC057271 | reverse complement strand
AAACGCCCGGTTACATTCCGAACCCGGAAGCTAAGCCTTTCAGCGCCGATGGTACTGCAGGGGGGACCCTGTGGGAGAGTAGGACGCCGCCGAACTCCCGCCCTTTTAGCTCAGTCGGTAGAGCGTCTCCATGGTAAGGAGAAGGTCAACGGTTCGATTCCGTTAAAGGGCTCCAGTGAAACAGAAGAAGGCCCCCGCCTCATGGCGGGGGCCTTCTTCGTTTCCGTCCCAGTGACGGAACATGGTCGGCTTCGGGATCCGAGAAGGGTAGCGTCACTTCTGCCCAGGTCCCGACATGCCCCGAACTACGCCACGTATGGGCAGAGTTGCGAAGGAGCCGACCATGGATGACGAGATCCAGCTGATCAGGGACGGCGACGGTCTGACGGTGATCGGAGATCAAGCGACGGTCGAGCGCTTCCTCGTCTCCGAAGGGCTGGTGTCGAAGGATCCCGGTTCGCGACGGCTCCGATCCGCCTTCGGTAACGCGGCCGGCGTCGCGCAGGCGGGTTCCGACCTCGCCGTCGGCTCAGGTCGCTGGGTGAAGCTGACCAGGGAGTCCGCTCGGCGCATCGACAAGTACGGGCTGAGGGAGAGCTCCACGACGGGTCTCAGCACAGGAGTGCTGAAGGGCGACAAAGGCCGGATCAAGGGGTTCGTCGAGTTCGCGAAGGGGGCGGGCCCGCTTCGGGGCAACCCGGCGGCTCTGGCCAATGTCGCGGCGGTCATGGCACAGCTGGCCATGCAACAGGCCATGGACGAGATCACCGACTATCTGGCCACGATCGACGCCAAGGTCGACGATGTGCTCCGTGCCCAGAAGGACGCCGCCCTGGCGAACATGATCGGGGTGGAGCTCGTCGTCGAGGAGGCCATGGCCATCCGGGAACAGGTGGGCCGGGTCTCCGAGATCACGTGGTCGAAGGTGCAGGACGCACCGGGGACGATCGCGGCGACCCAGGGGTACGCGTTGCGCCAACTCGACGCGTTTGCGGAGAAGATGGAGCGCAAGGCCAGGATCGGTGATCTCGCTGTGGCGGCCAAGGAGGCCGAGTCCAAGGCTCAGGAGTGGCTGGCCGTCCTGGCCCGTTGCTTCCAGTTGCAGGACGCGATCGCCGTGCTCGAACTCGACCGGGTGCTGGACACGGCTCCGGACGAGCTGGACCGGCACCGCCTCGGGATTCGGATCGCCCGGCAGAACCGCATGGACCTCATCTCGCGGAGCACCGAGCGTCTGGTGGACCGGATGAGCGCGGCTGCCGGAGAGGCCAACGCGAAGGTGCTGTTGCACCCGAGCAGGTCCCCGGCCGTGGTGGAGTCGAGCAACCATGTCGTGACCGGCGTCCATGACTTCCACGGGCGGCTCGGGATCGAGTCCGGTCGCCGGCCGTCGGAGACGAGGCGATGGGCGGCCGCGGCGGCCGAGGTGCGGGACAAGGCCCTGGAGACAGGGGCGAAGGGTGTCGGTGCCGCCAGGAGTCTTGGCACCGAGACCCTCGACCGGGCCAGTTCGGTGAAGGACAGGCTCGCCGGCGGGATCGCCGAACGGGCGCTCCGCAGGCGCGGGGACGCCGAGGAGGGCTGAGGGCACGGCGCGAGTCCGGCCGGAGCCGTCTTCGTCAGTCGGTGTTGATGGGCTCCGGGAGGCGCATCGCCAGGATCGCCATGTCGTCGGAGGCGGGCTCCTGAGCGAAGCGTTCGACCGCGCGCAGGATGCGGGCGGCGACCGCGCCGGCCGTCAGGCCCGTACAGGTCTTGAGGACCTCGATCAGGCCGTCGTCGCCGAGCATCCTCGTGCCCTCGCGGCGTTCGGTGACGCCGTCGGTGACACAGAGGAGGACGTCACCCGGTTCGAGGGTGATGGTCTGTTCGTACAGCTCCAGTTCGTCGAGGACGCCGAGGAGCGGCTGGGGGTCGGCGGCCGGGACGACCGTGCCGTCCTGGCGCAGGCGCAGCGGCAGCGGGTGGCCGGCGCAGACGACCTTCAGGATGGCGGAGCCGTCCTCCTGGGGCCACATCTCGCCGTACAGCAGCGTCAGGAAGCGGCTGCGGGCGCCCTCGTCGAGGATGGCCGCGTTCAGGCGTTCCAGGACGGCGGGGCCGCCGAAGCCCTCGCGGGCCAGCAGGCGCAGGGCGTGTCGGGCGAGACCCGTGACGGCCGCCGCTTCCGGGCCCGTACCGCAGACGTCGCCGATGGCGAAGCCGTACGCGTTGTCGCGGATGGGGAAGAGGTCGTAGAAGTCGCCGCCGACCTCGTTGCCCTCGCCGGCGGCCCGGTAGATGACCTCGACCTCGACGCCGGGGATCTGGGGAAGGCCGGGCGGCAGCAGGCTGCGCTGGAGGGACTGGCTGATCGCCATGCGCTCCGAGTAGAGGCGGGCGTTGTCCAGCGCGAGGGCGGCTCGGCGTGAGAGATCCTCGGCGAGCTCCAGGATCTCCTGGCGGAAGTGGTCGTCGGAGGGCTTTCCGAGCGTCAGCATGCCGATGACGCGGTTGCGGGCGACCAGCGGCAGGACCACCGTCTCGCCGCCGACCGCGGCGGCGGTGGCGAGCGTGGTGTCGATGCCGGAGGACAACGAGCCGCTGCCGTGGCCGAGTTCGCGCATGGAGGTGGAGAGCGCGGCCCGGTGGGCGGCCTCGGCCGGCGCGGACCAGACGCGGGCGCCGAGCGTGGGCACCGGGTCCGGCGGGGCGATCGAGGACAGCAGGGCCTTCAGGCCGTCGATGCGGTCCTCGTCCTCGTGCAGGACGTAGGAGAGGTACGGGTCCGAGGCCTGGTCGGCGATCGTGTAGACGGCGCACCAGGTGGCGAGTGTCGGCACGGTCATCTGGGCCATGAGGGCCAGGGTCTGGTCGCGGTCGAGGGTGCCGGCCAGCAGGTCGGAGGCCTCGACGAGGAAGCTGAGGGAGCCGCGGCGGAGTCGTTCGAGCTCGCCGAGGCGGGCCGACTCGACGGCGAGCGCGATGCGGTCGGCCGCGAACTGGAGGCGCAGGGCCTCCTCGTTTGAGTAGCGGTTGGGGCTTTCGGCGGCGACGCCGAGGGAGCCGGTGAGCCGGCCCTCCACCTTGAGCGGCACGGTGACGACGGAGCGCATGCCGGTGCCTTCCAGGAGGGGGACGGCGCCGGGGACGGCGGCCAGGTCCTCGTGGACGGCCGGCATCCGGGCGGAGCCGTAGCGGCTGGCGCCGGTCTCGACGGGGACGCGGGCGAACCGCTGGCGGGCCGAAGGGAGGCCGGTGGTCGCCCGTACCTCCAGTTCGGTCTCGTCATCGGTGGCGAGCAGGAGGAAGGCGGCGTCTCCGTCGAGCATGTCGCGGGCGCGCTCGACGGTCCGCTGGAGGAGGCCGTCGAGGTCGTCGGGGGCCGGGGAGCCGATGAAGACCTCGAAGGGGTCCGTGGACCGGTTCTCGGCGCCCGGGTCGGAGACCGCGGGGCGCTGGGGGGTCTGGAGGATGGCCCGCTCGTACTCCCGTACCAGCAGACAGACCGTGGAGGGCTCGCCCGCCGTGTCGCGGACGCGCAGGTGGGAGGCGTAGACGGGGATGACGCGGCCGTCGGCGCAGCGGATGCCGTAGCTGCCCTCCCAGCGGGAGAGACGCAGGGCCTCGGCGAGGCCGGTGCTGATGCCCGGGGTGTGGGGCCAGGCGGCGAGGTCGCCGAGCGGCTTGCCGGTGACCTGTTCGGCGGCGTAGCCGAAGAGCTCCTCGGCGTCCTCGTTCCAGGCGGTGATGGCGCCGCCGCGGTCGATCTGGGCGACGGCGACGCGGACGCGGCTGTCGGCGGTGGGGAGCAGGGCGTCGGGGAGGACCGGTCCGGCGGAGCGGGTACCGATCGTGCGTTCGGGGAGGTCGAGTTGGAACCAGACACGTTTGAGCGTGGGGGTGTACTCGACTCCCCAGCGGGTGGCGAGGGCGGCGCACAGGAGGAGGCCCCGGCCGTTCTCGCGGTCCGGGTGGGCGACGGTGCGGCCGCCCTGGAGGGGGATCTCGCGCTCGGGGTAGCGGTCGGCGACCTCGACACGGATCCCGTCCTCGCTCCGCAGACAGAGGACGTCGGCCGCCGTGCCGGCATGGATGACGGCGTTGGTGACGAGTTCGCTGGTGAGGACGACGGCGTCGTCGACGACCTCGGCGTATCCCCAGCCCTGGAGGGTGTCCCGGACGAAGGCTCGGGCGGTCGCTACGGACCGCCCGACGGGGTCGAAGGTGGCAGCCGCCCGCGCGGTGATCACAGAACTCCTCGTACGCGTCTCGACGCCCGGCTCCGCCATGGTCGGTCCTGCCCTCCCGCTGCCCGGTGGTCGTTTCGCGCCACCCGGCCCCTGCCGGGCGGACGGGGGCGGTTGGACAGCCGGATGCCAGGTTACTTACCTTCGCTGTCCGAGCGGATGCCGGTCGCCGCTGTTTCCGTCCCCCGAGGGTGGGGACGCTATGCGAAGCTGCCGAACTGTTATCGCCAGGTTCGCCAGCGGTGAAACACTGGGCAGGCTTGTGGTGACAGCCCGGGCGGAACGGTCAACCCCTTCGGGAGGGACACGGTGGAGTCTGGCACGGCGGCGCGGCGCGGCGGTGGCACTACGCGCGCGAAGGGCGGACGGCCACGGAGCGGTGGGACGGTTCAGGTGGACGCGGCGGCCATGGATCGGCTGCTCGCGGCCCTGGTCTCGATGCGGGACGGGAACTTCCGTAAGCGGTTGACCGTGTCCGGCGACGGGGTGATGGCGGAGATCTGTGCCGTCTTCAACGAGGTCGCCGACCGGCAGATGCATCTGACCGGTGAGTTGTCGCGGGTCCGGCGCATGGTGGGGCGCGAGGGCAAGCTGTCGGAGCGGCTGGAGGCGGGGCCGAGCGAGGGCGCCTGGCTGGCGGCCATCGAGCATGCGAACGCGCTGGTCGACGACATGACGCGGCCGGTTTCCGAGGTGGGGCGGGTCCTGTCGGCGGTGGCCGAGGGTGACCTCGGTCAGCGGATGGACCTGCGGTCGGACGGGCCTGACGGACGTCCGCTGCGCGGGGAGTTCCTGAAGGTCGCCCGTACGGTGAACAACCTGGTCGACCAGCTGTCCGCGTTCACGGACGAAGTGACGCGTGTCGCACTGGAGGTCGGTACGGAGGGCATCCTGGGCGGCCAGGCCCAGGTGCGCGGTATGTCCGGTTCGTGGAAGGATCTCACGGATTCGGTCAACACCATGGCGTACCGGCTGACGGCTCAGGTGCGTGACATTGCTCTCGTGACGACGGCCGTGGCCCGGGGTGACCTGTCCAACAAGGTCACGGTCCATGTGGCCGGGGAGATGCTGGAGCTGAAGAACACCGTCAACACGATGGTGGATCAGCTGTCCTCGTTCTCCTCCGAGGTGACCCGGGTCGCGCGCGAGGTGGGCACCGAGGGCGAGCTGGGAGGTCAGGCCGAGGTCGCCGGGGTCGGCGGTGTGTGGAAGGACCTCACCGACTCCGTCAACACGATGGCGGGAAACCTCACCAATCAGGTGAGGGGTATCGCCGAGGTGACCACCGCGGTCGCCAACGGCGACCTGTCGCAGAAGGTCACGGTCAGCGCGCGCGGCGAGGTCGCGCAGCTCGCGGACACGATCAACCAGATGACCGAGACGCTGCGGACGTTCGCCGACGAGGTGACCCGCGTGGCGAGCGAGGTCGGCGCGGAGGGTCTGCTCGGCGGGCAGGCGCAGGTGCCGGGCGCGGCCGGTACCTGGAAGGACCTGACCGACTCCGTCAACACCGTCTTCCGGAACATCACCACGCAGGTGCGGGACATCGCGCAGGTGACGACGGCGGTGGCCAACGGTGATCTCTCGCAGAAGGTCACCGTCGACGTGGCCGGCGAGATGCTGGAGCTGAAGAACACCGTCAACACGATGGTCGACCAGCTGTCCGCCTTCGGCTCCGAGGTGACCCGCGTCGCGCGGGAGGTCGGTGTCGAGGGCCTGCTCGGCGGGCAGGCGCACGTCCCGGGCGCGGCGGGCACGTGGAAGGACCTCACCGATTCGGTGAACACGGCGTTCCGGAACCTGACGGGTCAGGTGCGGGACATCGCGCAGGTGACGACGGCGGTGGCCAACGGTGACCTCTCGCAGAAGGTCACCGTCGATGTCGCGGGCGAGATGCTGGAGCTGAAGAACACCGTCAACACGATGGTGTCCCAGCTCTCGAACTTCGCCGACCAGGTGACGCGCATGGCGCGTGACGTGGGCACGGAGGGCCGCCTCGGCGGTCAGGCGCGGGTCGACGGCGTCTCCGGTACGTGGAAGGAGCTCACCGACTCCGTCAACTTCATGGCCGGCAACCTGACGTCCCAGGTGCGGCAGATCGCCCAGGTGACGACGGCGGTGGCGCGCGGTGACCTGTCGCAGAAGATCGACGTGGACGCGCGCGGCGAGATCCTTGAGCTGAAGAACACCATCAACACGATGGTCGACCAGCTCTCCGCCTTCGCGGAGCAGGTGACGCGGGTGGCCCGTGAGGTGGGTACGGACGGCCGACTCGGGGGGCAGGCGCAGGTGCCCGGCGTCGCCGGTGTGTGGCGCGATCTGACCGATTCGGTGAACGGCATGGCCGGGAACCTCACGGCCCAGGTCCGCAACATCGCGGGTGTCGCCACGGCGGTGGCGCGCGGTGACCTGTCGCAGAAGATCGACGTGGACGCGCGCGGCGAGATCCTGGAGCTGAAGAACACCCTCAA
This sequence comes from Streptomyces sp. NPDC057271, assembly GCF_042668715.1. Classification (NCBI taxonomy): domain Bacteria; kingdom Bacillati; phylum Actinomycetota; class Actinomycetes; order Kitasatosporales; family Streptomycetaceae; genus Streptomyces; species Streptomyces sp. NPDC057271. Next base: position 48,725 of record NZ_JBHUYJ010000051.1, on the reverse strand, counting down.
CACGATGGTCGACCAGCTCTCCAGCTTCGCGGAGCAGGTGACGCGGGTGGCCCGTGAGGTGGGTACGGAGGGCATCCTGGGCGGCCAGGCCGAGGTGCAGGGGGTCTCGGGCACCTGGAAGGACCTCACCCAGTCGGTGAACTTCATGGCGAACAACCTGACCAGTCAGGTGCGCAACATCGCCGAGGTCACGACCGCGGTCGCCAAGGGCGACCTGTCGAAGAAGATCACCGTCGATGCCAAGGGCGAGATCCTGGAGCTGGTGACGACCGTCAACACGATGGTCGACCAGCTGTCCAACTTCGCCGACGAGGTGACGCGGGTCGCCCGCGAGGTCGGTACGGAGGGCATCCTCGGCGGTCAGGCGAGGGTGCGCGGCGTCACCGGAACCTGGAAGGACCTCAGCGACAACGTCAATCTGATGGCCAACAACCTGACGAGTCAGGTGCGGAACATCTCCCGGGTCTCGGCGGCCGTCGCCAACGGCGATCTGACGAAGAAGGTGACGGTCGAGGCGCGTGGCGAGGTCGCCGAGCTCGCCGACACCGTCAACACGATGGTGACGACCCTGTCGTCCTTCGCGGACGAGGTGACGCGAGTCGCCCGGGAGGTGGGCACGGAAGGTGAACTGGGCGGCCAGGCGCGGGTTCCGGGTGTCTCCGGCACCTGGAAGGACCTGACCGAGTCGGTGAACTCGATGGCGTCGAACCTGACGGGTCAGGTGCGCCAGATCGCCACGGTCACCACCGCCATCGCCAAGGGCGATCTCACCAAGAAGATCGACATCGACGCGCGCGGTGAGATCCAGGAGCTGAAGAACACCATCAACACGATGGTCGACCAGCTGTCCAACTTCGCCGAGGAGGTCACACGCGTGGCCCGCGAGGTGGGCACGGACGGACAGCTCGGCGGCCAGGCCCGTGTCCGAGACGTCGACGGCACCTGGCGCGACCTGACCGAGTCCGTGAACGAGATGGCCGGAAACCTGACCCGGCAGGTGCGCGCGATCGCGGCCGTGGCCACCGCGGTGACCCGCGGCGACCTGAACCTGAAGATCGACGGCGTGGACGCGGCGGGCGAGATCCAGGCCCTCCAGGACAACATCAACACCATGATCGCCAACCTGCGCGACACCACCCTCGCCAACGAGGAGCAGGACTGGCTCAAGGGCAACCTGGCCCGGATCTCCGGTCTGATGCAGGGCCGGCGCGACCTGGACGACGTCGCCTCGCTCATCATGAGCGAGCTGACCCCGGTGGTCTCCGCCCAGCACGGCGCCTTCTTCGTGGCCGTGCCGAGCGGCTCGTCGACGGTCAGCCCCGAGCTGGGCGGCCAGCGGGAGGGCTCGTACGAGCTGCGGATGCGCGGCAGTTACGGATACTCCGCCGGCTCCATGCCCACCTCGTTCCGCCCCGGCGAGACGCTCATCGGGACGGCGGCCGAGGAGAAGCGCACGATTCAGGTCAATGTTCCGCCGGGCTATCTGAAGATCTCCTCCGGGCTCGGCGAGGCCGCCCCGGCGCATGTGATCGTGCTCCCCGTCCTCTTCGAGGGGAAGGTGCTCGGCGTGATCGAGCTGGCCTCCTTCCAGCCGTTCACCCAGATCCAGCGGGACTTCCTCAACCAGCTCGCCGAGCTGATCGCGACCACCGTCAACACCATCAGCGTCAACACCAAGACCGAGGTGCTGCTGAAGCAGTCGCAGGAGCTGACCGAGCAGCTCCGCGAGCGCTCGGCGGAGCTGGAGCACCGGCAGAAGGAGCTTCAGGGCTCCAACGCCGAGCTGGAGGAGAAGGCCGAACTGCTCGCCCGGCAGAACCGGGACATCGAGGTGAAGAACACCGAGATCGAGGAGGCCCGGCAGGTCCTGGAGGAGCGGGCCGAACAGCTCGCCGTCTCCATGCGGTACAAGTCCGAGTTCCTGGCGAACATGTCGCACGAGCTGCGCACCCCGCTCAACTCGCTGCTGATTCTGGCCAAGTTGCTCGCCGACAACGCGGACCACAACCTCTCGCCCAAGCAGGTCGAGTTCGCCGAGACCATCCACGGCGCAGGCTCCGACCTGCTCCAGCTGATCAACGACATCCTCGACCTGTCCAAGGTCGAGGCGGGCAAGATGGACGTCTCGCCCACCCGTATCGCGCTCGTCCAGCTCGTCGACTACGTGGAGGCGACGTTCCGGCCGCTGACGGCGGAGAAGGGGCTCGACTTCTCGGTCCGCGTCTCGCCCGAGTTGCCCGCCACGCTCCACACCGACGAGCAGCGCCTGCTCCAGGTGCTGCGCAACCTGCTCTCCAACGCGGTGAAGTTCACCGACTCGGGCGCGGTGGAGCTGGTCATCCGGCCCGCAGGGACGGATGTGCCGCAGTCGATCCGGGAGCAGCTCCTGGAGTCCGGTGCGCTGCGCGACCCGGAGGCCGAACTGATCGCCTTCTCGGTGACGGACACCGGCATCGGGATCGCCGCGGGCAAGATGCGGGTGATCTTCGAGGCGTTCAAGCAGGCGGACGGGACGACCAGCCGCAAGTACGGCGGTACGGGCCTGGGTCTCTCGATCAGCCGGGAGATCGCGCGGCTGCTCGGCGGCGAGATCTACGCGGCGAGCGAGCCGGGCCGCGGCTCGACGTTCACGCTCTACCTGCCGCTGAGCCCCGTCGAGCCGACGTCGCACGGCTACGGGGCGGGGGAGCCGGACCCCATGGACCCGGGCCTTGACGACGGCTCGGTCGACGAGTCCGGGGCGGGCTTCGCTCCCATGCCCATGGCGGCCGACCGGCGCTCCGGTGCCGGAGCGCTGTTCCGGCACCGTCGCAAGGTGGCGCAGGCCGGGGTCGAGGAGCGGCCGGCGCTGCCTGGGCAGCCCGGACGGGGCGCACAGGGCGAGCAGGCGGCCGAGGACGACCATGTGGAGGTTGAGCCGCGCCGCACGTTCACCTTCGGCGGCGAGAAGGTGCTGATCGTGGACGACGACATCCGTAACGTCTTCGCGCTCACCAGCGTCCTGGAGCAGCACGGCCTCGCGGTGCTGTACGCCGAGAACGGCCGTGAGGGCATCGAGGTGCTGGAGCAGCACGACGATGTGACGGTCGTTCTGATGGACATCATGATGCCGGAGATGGACGGATACGCGACGACGACGGCGATCCGCCGGATGCCGCAGTTCGCCGGACTGCCGATCATCGCGCTCACCGCCAAGGCGATGAAGGGCGACCGGGAGAAGGCGATCGAGTCGGGTGCCTCCGACTACGTCACCAAGCCGGTCGACCCCGATCACCTGCTCTCCGTGATGGAGGAGTGGATGCGCGGAAACGGAACGGGGGGTTGTTGACGGACTGTCGCCGCGGGCGTGTGAGAAGGCCGGATCCGGGGAACCTTCTGGTCTCTCGCCACGTTTCTGCTATGTGCACAGTGACATCGTGGTGACAGGGTGTGGCGACAGGCGGGGTGCGGCTACCATGACCGGCACAAGGACGGACGGCGCATGGGAGTCGTCTTCTGGGGCGGCGCCCGGTGCTTCCCCCGGCTCGGCGAGTCGGGGAGAGCCGATGCCGGGGCGAGGAGGACGGGGCATGGTGCAGAAGGCCAAGATCCTCCTGGTCGATGACCGGCCGGAGAATCTGCTGGCGCTGGAGGCCATTCTCTCCGCGCTCGATCAGACGCTGGTACGGGCATCGTCCGGGGAGGAAGCGCTCAAGGCGCTGCTGACCGATGACTTCGCGGTCATTCTGCTGGATGTCCAGATGCCGGGAATGGACGGATTCGAGACCGCCGCGCACATCAAGCGGCGGGAGCGGACCCGTGACATCCCGATCATCTTCCTGACCGCGATCAACCACGGTCCGCACCACACCTTCCGGGGGTACGCGGCGGGAGCGGTCGACTACATCTCCAAGCCGTTCGACCCGTGGGTGCTCCGCGCCAAGGTCTCGGTCTTCGTCGAGCTGTACATGAAGAACTGCCAGCTCCGTGAGCAGGCAGCGCTCCTCCGGCTCCAGCTGGAGGGCGGCCACGGAGGCCATGCCAAGGAGTCCGCCGGACTGCTCGCCGAGCTCTCCGCCCGTCTCGCGGCGGTCGAGGAGCAGGCGGAGGCGCTGTCCAAGCAGCTCGACGACGACTCGGCCGACGCCGCCGCGGTCGCCACGGCCGCGCACCTGGAGCGCAAGCTCACCGGGCTGCGGCGGGCCCTGGACGCCTTGGAGCCCGGTGCGGGCGGCCCGTCCGTTCTCCCCTCGCAGAGCTGACGCGCCGTCAAGCCGCGACCGCCCGCAGTGAGCGGGCGTCAGTTTCGTGCCCCTGTACGTTCGACACGAACGGGTGAGCCCGGACGGGCACGTGTCCGACACGGCTCACACCGGTAACCTCAGCACCATGGCCTCACGTACGTCCGGCAAGGGTTCCCAGGGCACGGCGGGCACCGCGAAGCCGCGCGCCGGCCGTACGAGCGGTGCCGCGAAGAAGGCGGCCCCCGCGAAGTCGCCCGCCAAGCCCCCCGCGAAGAAGACCGCGGCGAAGAGAGCCGCGCCCGCGAAGCGCGCACCCGCGAAGAAGGCGGCGCCCAAGCCCGCGCCGTCTCCGACCGGAGGCGTGTACCGGCTGGCGCGCGGGCTCTGGCTCGGCCTCGCTCACGGCGTGGGCGCGATGTTCCGGGGCATAGGGCGCGGAGCCAAGGGCCTCGACCCCGCCCACCGCAAGGACGGCCTGGCGCTGCTGCTGCTCGGCGTCGCGCTGATCGTCGCCGCCGGGACCTGGTCCAATCTGCGCGGCCCCGTCGGCGACCTCGTCGAGATGCTGGTCACCGGAGCGTTCGGCCGGCTCGACCTGCTCGTACCGCTGCTGGTCGGTGCCATGGGCGTCCGGCTGATCCTCTACCCGGAGAAGCCGGAGGCCAACGGCCGCATCGTCATCGGTCTCTCCGCCCTGGTCATCGGAGTGCTCGGACAGGTCCACATCGCCTGCGGCTCCCCGGGGCGCGGTGAGGGGACCAAGGCCATGCAGGACGCCGGCGGCCTCATCGGCTGGGCCGCGTCCAAGCCGCTGATCTTCATGATGGGTGAGGTCCTCGCCGTACCGCTCCTGGTGCTGCTCACGATCTTCGGTCTGCTCGTCGTCACCGCCACACCCGTCAACGCCATCCCGCAGCGGCTGCGCCAGCTCGGTGCCAGGCTCGGTCTGGTCGAGCCGGCGTACGACCCCGAGGCCGAGGGGGAGGCGTACGACGAGGACTGGCGCGAGGCCGGGCCGCAGCCCGCGGCGCGCGCCCGGCGCACCACCCCGGGACCGGACCGGGTGTACGACGTCGACCAGGCGGAGGAGGAGGCGCTCACCCGGCGCAGGCGCCCGCGCCGCCCCTCGGCCCAGCCCGCCTTCGACCGGCCCATGGACGCCGTGGACGTCGCCGCGGCGGCCGCGGCCGCGCTCGACGGTGCTGTGCTCAACGGCATGCCCCCCTCCCCGCTGGTCGCGGGTCTGACCCGGGACGTCACCGCCGAGCGTGCCGCCGCCGTCGCCGCCACGGCGGCCGCGGCCCAGGCCGCCGAGGCCGCCGGTGCCTCGGACTCCGCGCCGGTGCCGTCCGCCCGCGGCGCGAAGGCCGGCCGCCTCCCCGGGGGCGTACCGGATCTCACCAAGCCCGCGCCCGAGCACAGCGAGCTGCCGCCCCGCGCGGAGCAGCTCCAGCTCTCTGGGGACATCACGTACGCGCTGCCCTCCATGGACCTGCTGGAGCGCGGCGGTCCGGGCAAGACCCGCAGCGCGGCGAACGACGCGGTCGTGGACGCGCTCTCCAACGTCTTCACCGAGTTCAAGGTCGACGCGGCCGTCACCGGCTTCACGCGGGGGCCGACGGTCACGCGGTACGAGGTCGAGCTCGGCCCGGCCGTGAAGGTCGAGAAGATCACGGCCCTGACGAAGAACATCGCGTACGCCGTGGCCTCCCCGGACGTGCGGATCATCTCGCCGATCCCGGGGAAGTCGGCGGTCGGTATCGAGATCCCGAACTCGGACCGGGAGATGGTCAACCTCGGTGACGTGCTGCGGCTCGCGGACGCGGCGGGCGACGATCATCCGATGCTGGTGGCGCTCGGCAAGGACGTCGAGGGCGGCTACGTGATGGCCAACCTGGCGAAGATGCCGCACATCCTGGTCGCCGGCGCCACGGGCTCCGGGAAGTCCTCGTGCATCAACTGCCTGATCACCTCCGTGATGATAAGGGCGACTCCCGAGGACGTCCGGATGGTGCTGGTCGACCCCAAGCGGGTCGAGCTCACCGCGTACGAGGGCATCCCGCACCTGATCACGCCGATCATCACCAACCCCAAGCGGGCCGCCGAGGCACTGCAGTGGGTGGTGCGCGAGATGGACCTGCGCTACGACGACCTGGCGGCCTTCGGCTTCCGGCACATCGACGACTTCAACGAGGCCATCCGCAACGGCAAGGTCAAGCTGCCCGAGGGCAGCGAGCGCGAGCTGAAGACCTACCCGTACCTGCTGGTGATCGTGGACGAGCTGGCCGACCTGATGATGGTCGCCCCGCGGGACGTCGAGGACGCCATCGTCCGTATCACCCAGTTGGCGCGCGCCGCCGGCATCCATCTGGTGCTCGCCACCCAGCGTCCGTCGGTGGACGTCGTCACCGGTCTGATCAAGGCGAACGTGCCCTCGCGGCTCGCCTTCGCGACCTCGTCGCTGGCCGACAGCCGGGTCATCCTCGACCAGCCGGGAGCCGAGAAGCTCATCGGAAAGGGTGACGGACTGTTCCTGCCGATGGGTGCGAACAAGCCCGTCCGTATGCAGGGCGCCTTCGTCACCGAGGCCGAGGTCGCGACCGTCGTCCAGCACTGCAAGGACCAGATGGCCCCGGTCTTCCGGGACGACGTCACCGTCGGCACCAAGCAGAAGAAGGAGATCGACGAGGAGATCGGTGACGACCTCGACCTGCTGTGCCAGGCCGCCGAGCTGGTCGTCTCCACCCAGTTCGGCTCCACCTCGATGCTCCAGCGCAAGCTGCGCGTCGGCTTCGCCAAGGCCGGCCGGCTGATGGACCTGATGGAGTCGCGGAACATCGTCGGGCCGAGCGAGGGGTCCAAGGCGAGGGACGTGCTCGTCAAGCCGGACGAGCTGGACGGGGTGCTGGCCGTGATCCGCGGGGAGTCCGACGCCTGACCGGGGGTACACGTGACGGGCGCGGGGAGTCCGCCGACCGGGGCCCTGGTCCGGCGTGCGCCGGAACGAGACCGGGTCGAGACTCACTCGTAAGGGAACTTGGGCAACCGTTTCCCTTGGTCGTACGTCAAGTTGGAGGGAGGGACAGAAGGATGTCCCAGCCTCATGGCGTACAAACTGCGTCCGCCCGGTTGCCCCACCCTTTCGTACCACCCATAGACTGAACGTCCAGCAGGTGGTTACACGCTCGAAAGGCGCTCTCGTGTCCATCGGCAACTCCCCCGAATCCCCCGAAGACGACCGGAACTTCCCGGCAGACGACCGGGATTCGATCGGTCGTGCACTCCAGCAGGCCCGAATCGCCGCCGGTCTCACCGTCGACGAGGTCAGTGCCTCCACGCGGGTCCGCATCCCGATCGTGCACGCGATCGAGGAGGACGACTTCTCACGCTGCGGTGGCGATGTCTACGCCCGCGGGCACATCCGCACGCTCGCCCGCGCCGTCGGGATCGAACCCGCGCCACTGATCGAGCAGTACGACTCCGAGCACGGCGGCCGGCCCGCGCCGACCCCCGCGGCGCCGCTCTTCGAGGCGGAACGCATCCGTCCCGAGCCGCGCCGCCCCAACTGGACCGCGGCGATGGTGGCCGCGATCGTCGCCGTCGTCGGTTTCGTCGGCTTCACCATGTTCAGCGGAAACGACACCCAGGGCGGCGCGGGCGCCGTCGCCGAGGGCCCGGCCCCCGAGAAGAAGACCACCAGCCCCACGGCGCAGCCCACCAAGACCATCGGGACCAAGCCGGCGCCCAGTGCCATCGCGGCCGTCCCGAAGGACAAGGTCACGGTCAAGCTGACCGCGATCGACGACAAGAGCTGGATCTCCGCCAAGGCCAGCGACGGCAAGCTCCTCTTCGACGGGCTCCTCCTCGAGGGCGAGTCCAAGACCTTCCAGGACGACGAGCGCGTCGACCTGATCCTCGGCAACGCCGGCCCGATCGAGCTCTTCGTGAACGGCAAGAAGATCGAGGAGAAGTTCGAGTCGGGTGCCGTCGAGCGGCTCTCCTACACCAAGGGTGCCCCCGAGTCCGGGTGACCTTCCGCGCAGCCGTCGCGCAGGTGAACCCTGCGCGGCGGGGGTACGGCCGGGACGAAGTAGTCTTGAGTCCATGCCCGAACGCCGTACCGTCGCCCTTGTCACTCTTGGCTGCGCCCGTAACGAGGTGGACTCGGAGGAGCTCGCAGGCCGCTTGGCAGCGGACGGCTGGGAGCTCGTCGAGAACGCCGAGGACGCCGATGTCGCCGTCGTCAACACCTGTGGATTCGTCGAGGCCGCCAAGAAGGACTCCGTCGACGCCCTCCTCGAAGCCAATGATCTGAAGGATCACGGCAAGACCCAGGCCGTCGTCGCCGTCGGCTGCATGGCCGAGCGGTACGGCAAGGAGCTCGCCGAGGCCCTGCCCGAGGCCGACGGAGTGCTCGGCTTCGACGACTACTCCGACATCTCCAACCGCCTCCAGACCATCCTCAGCGGTGGCAGTGTCGAGGCCCACACCCCGCGCGACCGCCGCAAGCTGCTCCCGCTCTCCCCGGTGGAGCGCCAGCAGGCCGCCGCCGAGGTTGCCCTCCCCGGCCACGGAGCCGTCGCCGTCGAGCCGCCGGAGAACGTACCGGCCGACCTCCCCGAGGGCCTCGCCCCGGCCTCCGGGCCGCGCGCCCCGCTCCGGCGACGCCTGGACACCAGCCCGGTCGCCTCGGTGAAGCTCGCCTCCGGCTGCGACCGCCGCTGCTCCTTCTGCGCCATCCCGTCCTTCCGCGGCTCCTTCGTCTCGCGTCGTCCTTCCGACGTCCTCAACGAGACGCGGTGGCTCGCCGAGCAGGGTGTGAAGGAGATCATGCTGGTCTCCGAGAACAACACCTCGTACGGCAAGGACCTCGGCGACATCCGACTCCTGGAGAGCCTGCTGCCCGACCTCGCGGCCGTCGACGGCATCGAGCGGGTCCGCGTCAGCTACCTCCAGCCCGCCGAGATGCGGCCCGGCCTGATCGACGTGCTCACCTCGACCGAGAAGGTCGTCCCGTACTTCGACCTGTCCTTCCAGCACAGCGCGCCGGCCGTCCTGCGCGCCATGCGCCGCTTCGGCGACACCGACCGCTTCCTGGAGCTCCTGGAGACGATCCGCGGCAAGGCCCCGCTGGCCGGTGCCCGGTCCAACTTCATCGTCGGCTTCCCCGGCGAGACCGAGGCGGACTTCGCGGAGCTGGAACGCTTCATCACGCACGCGCGGCTGGACGCCATCGGCGTCTTCGGCTACTCCGACGAGGACGGCACCGAAGCCGCCACGTACGAGCAGAAGCTGGACCAGGACGTCGTGGACGAGAGGCTCGCCCACCTCTCCCGGCTCGCCGAGGACCTCACCGCCCAGCGTGCGGAGGAGCGGATCGGAGAGACCCTGGAAGTACTGGTCGAATCGATCGACGAGGAGGACGGCGTCGTCGGCCGCGCGGCCCACCAGGCGCCCGAGACGGACGGCCAGGTCGTCCTCACCGCGGACTCCGCCGTGCGCCGGGACCTCGCTCCCGGCCGTATGGTCGTGGCGAAGGTCGTGGGAACGGAAGGCGTCGACCTGGTGGCCGAGTGTCTTTTCGAGGAGGCGGGCAGATGACGGGAGCCCCGGCATCCGCGACGGGCGGGACCGGTAGGCCCGCGCCCGGCGGCAAGCTGGGCTCGGCGGCCGTCAACCAGGCCAGCCTGTGGAACATCGCCAACATCCTCACCATGATCCGCCTGGTGCTGGTGCCGGGCTTCGTGCTGCTCCTCCTCCAGGACGGCGGGCACGACCCGGTCTGGCGTGCCTGGGCCTGGGCGGCGTTCGCCGTCGCCATGATCACGGACATCTTCGACGGCCATCTGGCGCGGACGTACAACCTGGTCACGGACTTCGGGAAGATCGCCGACCCGATCGCCGACAAGGCGATCATGGCGGCCGGACTGATCTGTCTGTCGTCGCTGGGCGACCTGCCCTGGTGGGTGACGGTCGTGATCCTCTCGCGAGAGCTCGGGATCACGCTGATGCGGTTCTGGGTGATCCGCCACGGGGTGATTCCGGCCAGCCGCGGCGGCAAGATGAAGACATTGGCGCAGGGCACGGCGGTCGGCATGTACGTGCTGGTGCTGACCGGTCCACTTGCCACGCTGCGCTTCTGGGTGATGGCGGTGGCCGTCGTGCTGACGGTCGTCACCGGTCTGGATTATGTGCGACAGGCCATCGTCCTCCGGCGCCGCGGACTGGCGGAGGAGCGTGCCGCGGGGGCTCCGGAGGTGGGTGCCCCCGGCTCGATGCCGGGGCCCGCGGGGGCGCCCGTGGACGAGGCGTCCGGTGTACCGGGCGAGGCGTCCGGTGTACCCGAGGCCTCTGACGCGTCCGCGAAGGGGCCGGCAGCGGGGCCGGCGCGATGAACACCGCCGCCCGGGTGCTGGAACTGCTTGCGGAGCGTGGTCAGACCCTCGCCGCCGCGGAGTCCCTCACGGGCGGTCTGGTGGCCGCGGAGCTCACTTCCGTGCCAGGAGCATCGGTATCGTTCCGCGGGTCCGTCACGGCGTACGCCACGGCCCTCAAGCGGGACCTCCTGCAGGTCGACGAGATCCTCCTGGCGGAGCGCGGGGCGGTCGATCCCGAGGTCGCGCTGCAGATGGCGGTGGGTGCCCGCCTCCGGCTCGGCGCCGACTGGGGCGTCGCGACGACCGGCGTGGCCGGGCCCGAGTCGCAGGACGGACAGCCCGTCGGCACCGTCTACGTGGCCGTGGCGGGGCCGGTCGGGGCCGGGAAAGTCGCCGCATTGCGGTTGAACGGCGATCGTGCGGAAATCCGTAGAGAGAGCGTACGGAGCGTGCTGGAGCTGCTCGGCGACGAACTCTCGGGAAATGGGCGGGCACAGGATACGGAACAGAACGGGGGGAATTGATGTTTGCAGCCCTGAGTGAACACGACATCGCTCCCCGCACGGCCGCAGCGCGAGGCGGTACGGTGGGGCGTGAAGGATGCGGCTACGCGGTCCGAGGAGGGAGCCACCGATGATTCTGCTCCGTCGCCTGTTGGGTGACGTGCTGCGTCGGCAGCGCCAGCGCCAGGGCCGTACTCTGCGCGAAGTCTCCTCGTCCGCCCGAGTTTCGCTCGGCTATCTCTCCGAGGTGGAGCGGGGGCAGAAGGAGGCTTCCTCCGAGCTGCTCTCCGCGATCTGCGACGCGCTGGACGTACGGATGTCCGAGCTCATGCGTGAAGTGAGCGACGAGCTGTCGTTGGCCGAACTGGCCGAGTCGGCAGCGGCGAGCGAACCGGTGCCTGCGCCGGTACGCCCGATGCTCAATTCGGTGTCGGTGACGTCGGTGGCAGGTGTGCCCACCGAGCGGGTGACCATCAAGGCGCCCGCGGAAGCGGTGGACGTCGTCGCTGCCTGACGCCAAGTGGGCTAAGGCCCCGGAGGGTGTCCCGTACGGGGCATCCACCGGGGCTTTAGTGCTGTCTGAGGGGTTTGGCGGAGTTCGTACGGGCGAGTTTGAGATGCCCGATTTCGGTCAGGCGTGCCATGGTGAGGAAACCGTACGACTGGTGGGAGAACGCGCATGTCCGTCGTGAAGAGTTCGCTGTCCGAGGCCGACCGGAAGACGGTCGGCGATGCCCTTCAGGGGGCGCTGGTCGATCTGGTCGATCTCAGTCTCGTCGCCAAGCAGGTTCACTGGAACGTGGTCGGACCGCGCTTCCGCTCGGTCCATCTGCAGCTCGACGAAGTCGTCGTCACCGCACGTCAGCACTCTGACGTGGTGGCCGAACGTGCGTCCGCGGTCGGTGTCAACCCGGACGGCAGGGCCGCCTCGGTGGCCTCCGGAAGCGCCATCGGCGACGTCCCGACCGGCTGGATCAAGGACACCGAGGCCGTGAAGATCCTGGTCGACGCCCTGGTCGCGGTGATCGCCCGCATGCGCGAGCGGATCGAAGCCACGGACGAGCCGGATCCGGTGACCCAGGACATCCTTATCGGGCTCACCGCCGACCTCGAGAAGCACGCGTGGATGTTCCAGGCCGAGAGCGCCTAGCGTGGCGCCCGGTTCAGTGCTGAGCGGGCCTGTGGCGCCTGGTTCAGTGCTGAGCGGGCCTGTGGCGCCCGTGTTGTGCGCTTCGTGCGCCGGGTCTGCCTCCGGTGCGCCCTCCCGCCGGGTGATACCGCCGGTCTAGCGTCGACCGCAGGAGGCGGCCATGGTACGGCGACGGGTTCCGCTGGTGATGCTCGCGTGGGTGGCGGGCGGGCTGGTGGCCGGCGGGCTGTGGTGGTGGGCGGTGCTGCGACTGGTGCTGGTTCCCGATCAGGCGGGGCTGGTGGAAGGGGCGGTCGCGGCCGGCGGCTGGGGGCTGAGTCTGCTGCCGGTGCACGTGACGGCGTCCGCCGCCGCGGGTGGACGGGTGAGCGCCGGACGGGCGGTGGTCAGCGGTCCGCACGGTGTTCGGGGGGACGCCGGACGGGCCGCGGAGGACACAGGGGGTGCACAGGTCACCACGGCATCGCGACGCCGCCGTTGGGGCGGAGGATCTGACCCGTTGTGAAGGAGGCGGCGTCGGACGCGAGGTGGAGGACCGCGTGCGCGATGTCCTCCGGTTCGCCCACCCTGCCCAAGGGGGAGTGGCGGGCCATGGCCGCCTCCGCCTGCTCCTGAGCGGCCGGCTCGTGCCGGTCGGTCATGGGGGTACGGACCCATCCGGGGGCGACCGCGTTGACGCGGATGCCGTGCCGTCCGACCTCGGTGGCCAGCGTCTTGGTCAGCTGGACGACGGCGGCCTTGGTGACGCTGTAGCAGAGCAGCCCCGGGCTCGCGGTGTCCATGGCGCCCGAGGCCATGGTGACGATGGAGCCGCGGGTCCCGGTCGCGATCATCGAACGCGCCGCCTCCTGGCAGGCGTGGAGCACACCCTTGAAGTTGACCGCGAAGAGGCGGTCCAGGTCCTCGTCGCGGGTCTCCAGGACCATGCTCGTATGCATCATCCCGGCGACGGCGGCCATGGTGTGGAGCGTGCCGGCGCTCGCGACGGCGGTGGCGAGGGCGGCGCGGTCGGTGACGTCGAGGACGTGGGTGTGCGCGGTGCCGCCCTGCTCGGTGACGAGTTTCGCGGTCTCACGGAGGCCGAGTTCGTCGCGGTCCGCGCAGTGGACGGTGGCGCCTGCCCGGGCGAGGAGGACGGCGGTCGCGCGACCGATTCCGCTCGCGGCGCCGGTGACGAAGGCGGTGCGGCCGGTGAGGTCGTACGCGGTGAGGGCCATGACGGGACCGTACGACCGAATCTGACGACCCGTCAATCAGCGGGTCGGGATTCCGTGGAGGGGCTGCGGGTCGGGCCCTTCTGGCAGCCGGGGCACCAGTACGTGACGCGGTCGCCGAGCTCGGCCCGGCGGACGGGGGCGCCGCAGCGCAGGCAGGGGCGGTGCTCTCGCCCGTACACATAGAGGTGGTGCGTGGGGTGGCGGGTCGTGGTCGTGCGCCGGTCCGGACGGTCCTTGTTCGCCTCCAGAAGGCGGTGGGCCGTGGCGACCAGCCGTTCGGGGACGTCGGGAGCGAGTTGGCCGACCGGCAGCCAGGGAGTGACGGCGGCGAGGAACGCCAGCTCCGACTTGTAGACGTTGCCGATGCCCGCGAGATTCCGCTGGTCGAGCAGGGCCTCGCCGAGGGAGCGGGTGGGGTCGGCGGTGAGCCGGCGGACGGCCTCCGCGGGATCCCAGTCCGGACCGAGAAGGTCGGGGCCCAGATGGCCGACGACGTGCTGCTCGTCGGCCGTGCGGATCAGCTCAAGCACGGGGAGGCGATAGCCGACCGCGGTGTGCTCGGAGTTGCCGAGGATCGCGCGGATCTGGTGTGCCGGGCCACCGCTCCAGCGCTCACCGGTGGCGAACACTCGCCAGGAGCCTTCCATCCGCAGATGCGAGTGGAGCGTCAACCCGTCCTCGAACCGCGTCAGGAGGTGCTTGCCGCGCGGCGTCACGTCCAGGACGGCCCGGCCGGTGAGATCGGCGGTGGCGAAGCGGGGCACACGCAGATCGCACCGGGTCAGGACACGGCCCGCCAGCGCGGTGTGCAGACGGTGGGCGGTCCGCCAGACGGTGTCTCCTTCGGGCATGGCTCCATGATGGATCTCCTACGGCCGCAGGCGCAGCCCTCGCGGGGTGGCATGGAACCCGGCCGCCTCCAGCGGGCGGGCGAGTGGGGAGGTGAGCGCGGAGGAACCGTTGACCCGCTCCACCGTGACCGTACCGAGCGACCCCGCCAGGGCTGCGGTGGCCAGGGACTCGGCCGCGGCTCTCAGCGTCGGGTCCTCGGGGTCGGAGGGCCAGCACAGCAGCGTCTTGCCCCCGCGCTCCATGTAGAGCGTGAGCTCCCCGTCGACCAGCACGACCATCGAGCCCGCCTTGCGGCCGGGCTTGTGCCCCGCTCCGCTGGGCGGCTCGGGCCAGGGCAGCGCCGCCCCGTACGCGTTCGCCGGGTCGGCGGCGGCCAGCACGACCGCGCGCGGGCCCGTCCCGGCCTCGGCCCCTCTGTCCCGGGCGGTCGCCGCGGCGCGGAGCCGGTCCACGGCCCCGTCCATCGCGAACTGCGCCGCGCCGAGACCCTCCACCACATAGCCGCGGCGCGCCTGCCCGCTGTCCTCGAAGGCGGACAGGATGCGGTACGTCGCCGAGAATCCGCCCTCGACGCCCTCGGCGGCCACGGCGCCCCGGGTGACCACGCCGTGTCGATCCAGGAGCGTGCGGGCGAGCGCGTGGGCGCGGTGCGTCGGCTCCGGCTCCACGGGCGGAAGGAGGGACCAGCGTCCGCTGACGGTCGGCGGGCCGGTGCGGGAGGCGGGCCGGGCGGCCGCGGTGAGCGTGCCGTACCGACCGCGTGGGATCGTGCGCTTGGCGCGATGGGCGGTGGATCCCGCCGTACGGCCCGAGCCCAGCAGGGAGCGCAGGGGAGCGAGGGTGTCGTTGGTGAGCCGGCCCGACCAGGCCAGGTCCCAGACCGCGTCGGCGAGTTGGGGATCGGTCGCGTCCGGGTGGGTGGTGGACCGCACCTGGTCGGCGATCTGGCGGAAGAACAGGCCGTAGCCGCCGGAGAGGGTGGTGAGCACCGATTCGTGGAGGGCTGTCAGCTCCAGCGGGTGCGGCGGCGGGATCAACAGCGGCGCCGCGTCGGCCAGATAGAGCGAGATCCAGCCGTCCTTGCCGGGGAGGGCTCCCGCCCCCGCCCAGACGACCTCGCCGGTGGTCGTCAGCTCGTCCAGAAGGGCGGGGGAGTAGTCCCGGACCCGGGACGGCAGGATGAGCTTCTCCAGGGCGGATGCCGGTACGGGCGCGCCCTGCAACTGCTCGATGGCACGGGCCAGTCCGTCGAGCCCGCGCAGGCTGTTGCTCCCCAGATGCTGCCACTGGGGGAGGAACGTGGCGAGCGCGGCCGGGGCCACGGGCTCCAGTTCGTGCCGGAGCGCCGCGAGCGAGCGGCGTCGCAGGCGGCGCAGCACGGCCGCGTCGCACCACTCCTGGCCGATCCCGGACGGGTGGAACTCGCCCTGGACGACGCGGCCGGCCGCGGCCAGCCGCTGGAGGGCCCCGTCGGTGACGGCGGCTCCGAGACCGAAGCGGGCGGCGGCCGCGGAGGAGGTGAACGGGCCGTGCGTGCGCGCGTGCCGGGCCAGGAGATCGCCCAGGGGGTCCTTCACCGGCTCCGTGAACGCCTCGGGCACCCCCACCGGCAGGGCTGTGCCGAGGGCGTCCCGCAGCCGGCCGGCATCCTCGACGGCAGCCCAGTGCTCCGTGCCCGCGATCCGGACCCGGATGGCCCGGCGGGCGGCTCCCAGCTCGTGGACCCAGGCCGGCTCTCCGCCGCGCTCGGCCAACTCGGCCTCCGTGAGCGGACCGAGGACCCGCAGAGCGTCGGCTACGCCCTCCCCGTCCTTGATCCGGCGATCGTCGCTGAGCCACTGGAGCTCCCGCTCCAGCTCCGTCAGCACCTCCGCGTCGAGCAGTTCGCGCAGCTCCGCCTGACCGAGCAGCTCGGCCAGCAGGCGCGAGTCCAGGGAGAGCGCGGCCGCCCTGCGCTCGGCGAGCGGGGAGTCTCCCTCGTACAGGAACTGGGCGACATAGCCGAAGAGCAGGGAGCGGGCGAACGGCGACGGCTCGGGGGTGGTCACCTCGACCAGGCGGACGCGGCGGGACTCGATGTCGCCCATCAGCTCTTCGAGCCCGGGAACGTCGAAGACGTCCTGGAGACATTCGCGGACCGCTTCCAGGACGATCGGGAAGGAGCCGAACTCACTCGCGACCTGGAGCAGTTGGGACGCGCGCTGACGCTGCTGCCAGAGCGGGGTGCGCTTGCCCGGATTGCGCTTCGGCAGCAGCAGCGCACGCGCCGCGCACTCGCGGAAGCGGGAGGCGAACAGGGCCGATCCGCCGACCTGGTCGGTGACGATCTGGCCGATCTCGCCCTTGTCGAAGAGCGCGTCCGCCGCGCCGATCGGGGCCTGGTCGGAGTCGAACGTCGTGTCCAGATGCCGCCCGGGGTCCACCGGCTCCTGATCCAGCAGGTCCAGGCCCATCAGATCGGCGTCCGGCAGGCGCAGCACGATCCCGTCGTCGGCGTGCATCACCTGGGCGTCCATGCCGTACCGCTCGGCGAGCCGGGCTCCCAGGGCCAGTGCCCACGGGGCGTGCACCTGGGCCCCGAACGGGGAGTGGACGACGACCCGCCAGTCGCCCAGCTCGTCCCGGAACCGCTCCACCAGGATCGTGCGGTCGTCCGGCACATGCCCACAGGCCTCGCGCTGCTCGGCCAGATAGGCGAGGACGTTGTCGGCGGCCCACGCGTCGAGGCCGGCGGCGACCAGCCGGAGCCGGGCGTCCTCCGGCTCCAGCGAGCCGACCTCGCGCAGGAACGCGCCCACCGCACGCCCCAGTTCCAGCGGGCGGCCGAGCTGGTCGCCCTTCCAGAACGGCAGTCGGCCCGGCACCCCCGGGGCCGGGGTGACCAGGACCCGGTCGCGGGTGATGTCCTCGATCCGCCAGGACGTGGTGCCCAGCGTGAAGACGTCGCCGACCCGGGACTCGTACACCATCTCCTCGTCCAGCTCCCCGACCCGGCCGCCGCCCTTCTTGGGGTCGGAACCGGCGAGGAAGACCCCGAAGAGGCCGCGGTCGGGGATCGTCCCGCCGGAGGTGACGGCGAGCCGCTGCGCTCCGGGGCGGCCCGTGACCGTGCCGGTCACCCGGTCCCAGACCACGCGGGGACGCAGCTCGGCGAACGCGTCGGAGGGATAGCGGCCGGCCAGCATGTCCAGAACGGCCGTGAACGCGGATTCGGGCAGCGAGGCGAAGGGCGCGGCGCGGCGGACCGTCGCCAGCAGGTCGTCCACCTGCCAGGAGTCCAGCGCCACCATCGCCACGAGCTGCTGGGCGAGGACGTCCAGCGGGTTGGCGGGGATACGCATCGACTCGATCGAGCCGCTGCGCATCCGTTCGGTGACCACGGCCGCCTGCACCAGGTCACCGCGGTACTTCGGGAACACCACGCCCGTGGAGACTGCGCCGACCTGGTGGCCGGCGCGCCCGACGCGCTGGAGACCCGAGGCGACCGACGGCGGCGACTCGACCTGCACGACCAGATCCACCGCGCCCATGTCGATACCCAGCTCCAGGCTGGACGTGGCCACCACGGCGGGCAGCCGGCCCGCCTTCAGGTCCTCCTCGACCTGGGCGCGCTGCTCCTTGGAGACCGAGCCGTGGTGGGCGCGGGCGAGGAGCGCGGGCGCGCCCTGGGCGGCGCCCGACTGCGCCATGATCTCGGCCGGCGGCGGCCCGTCCGGAAGGGCCTCGCCGGTGGCCCTCTCGTACGCGATCTCGTTGAGCCGGTTGCAGAGGCGCTCGGCGAGCCGACGCGAGTTCGCGAAGACGATCGTGGAGCGGTGGGCCTGGACGAGATCGGCGATGCGCTCCTCGACATGCGGCCAGATCGAGGGCTTGTCGCCGCCGTCCGTGCCCTCGGAGGCGGGGGAGCCTCCCAGCTCTCCCATGTCCTCGATCGGGACGACCACCGACAGGTCGAACTCCTTGCCGGACGGCGGCTGGACGATCTCCACCTTGCGCTGCGGCGAGAGATAGCGGGCCACCTCGTCCACCGGCCGGACCGTCGCCGACAGGCCGATCCGGCGCGCGGGGCGGGGCAGCAGCTCGTCGAGACGCTCCAGGGACACCGCGAGATGCGCGCCGCGCTTCGTCCCGGCCACGGCGTGGACCTCGTCCAGGATCACCGTCTCGATACCGGCGAGCGCGTCCCGCGTTGCGGACGTCAGCATCAGGAACAGCGACTCGGGGGTCGTGATCAGGATGTCCGGAGGCTTCGTGGCCAGCGCGCGCCGCTCGGCGGGCGGGGTGTCGCCCGAGCGGATCCCGACCCGGACGTCCGGCTCGGGCTGCCCGAGGCGGACCGACTCCTGACGGATACCGGTCAGCGGGGAGCGGAGATTGCGCTCGACGTCGACCGCCAGGGCCTTCAGCGGCGAGACGTACAGCACGCGGCAGCGCTTCTTGGGGTCGGCCGGCGGCGGGGTGGAGGCCAGCCGGTCCAGGGAGGCGAGGAAGGCGGCCAGGGTCTTACCGGACCCCGTCGGAGCCACCACGAGCACGTCCGAGCCCGCGCCGATGGCCTGCCAGGCGCCCTCCTGCGCGGCGGTGGGCGCGTGGAAGGCCCCGGTGAACCAACCACGGGTCGCGGGGGAGAACGATTCGAGCGCGGACCTGACCATGCCACCCATCGTGCACCCAGCCACTGACAACCGCCCGGACCTGGGGAAACTCGGTTGGTGGCGGCGCCGGCCCGTGGCGGAGAATGGAGGCATGGCGACTGGGGAACGGGCACGGTACTGGCGGTACTCCGAGCTGCCGGGGGTCGATCTGCTGCACGCCCACTACGTGCGCAAGGCCTTCGCCCGGCATACGCACGAGTCCTTCGTCTTCGCCGCCATCACCGACGGCGTCGAGGCGTTCCACTACCGCGACGACCTCGTGCACGCCGGGCCCGGCCAGATAGCCCTGGTCAACCCCGACACCCCGCACACAGGGCACGCGGGCGTGCCCGAGGGCTGGACGTACCGGACGATCTACCCCGACGCGGATCTGATCCGCTCCATCGCGGCCGACACCATCGCGCTGCGGGGCGACGTCGGGTTCACCGATCCCGTCGTGGACGACCCGTACGCCGCACAGCTCGTCATCGGCGTCCACCGCGCCGCCGAGGAGGGCAACGCGCTGGCCGCCGACAGCCTCCTGCGGCTGGTCACGGCCAGGATGCTGCGCAGTCACGGGGGCCGGATCGCACCGCTCGCCCCCCGCTCGGCCGGCGCCCGTGACGCGGCACGCGCGCGTGCGGTCCTGGAGGAGCGGATGATCGACCCGCCGACCCTGGAGCGGCTCGCCGCCGATCTCGGCACCAGTCCCTTCGCCCTGCTGCGGGCCTTCCGGGACGCGTACGGGATGCCGCCCCACACCTGGCTCACCGACGCGCGTGTGCGGCGCGCCCGCCACCTGCTCGACACCGGGACGGCACCGGCGGAGGCGGCCGTCGCCGTCGGCTTCACCGATCAGTCGCACCTCAACCGCCACTTCGTACGGAGCGTGGGCGTGCCGCCGGGGGCGTACCAGCGCTCGCGGGGTGGCGCGGGCTCGCACGGCGGCGGGGCGGGAACGCGGGGTGCAAGAACGTACAAGACCGCAGGCGGCAGCGGTACGTAACGTCGTCGGCGTGGCAGAACAGACAGCAACCCCAGTCATACGGGAGAGCGCCGGCAAGGCGGACTCGGCGGTGGTGCGCGACGCGCTCGGCGTCGGGATCGCCGTCGGCCTCTCCGGCTTCGCCTTCGGCGTGACCGCCGCGGGATCCGGACTCACCGCGCTCCAGACCTGCGCGCTCAGCCTGCTCGTCTTCACCGGCGCCTCGCAGTTCGCGCTGGTGGGAGCGCTCGCGGCGGGCGGGAACCCGTTCACCGCCGCGGCGGGCGCCTTCTTCCTGGGCACCCGTAACGCGTTCTACGGGCTGCGCCTGTCCCAGCTCCTCGCCCTGCCCCGCGCGATCAGGCCGTTCGCCGCGCAGTGGGTCATCGACGAGACGACCGCCGTGGCGCTCGCGCAGCCGACGCGGCGGGCCGCGCGGATCGGCTTCACCGTCACCGGACTCACGCTCTACGTGCTGTGGAACCTGACGACCCTCCTCGGCGCCCTCGGGGCCGAGGCCATCGGCGACACCGAGGCCTGGGGCCTGGACGCGGCCGGGCCCGCGGTCTTCCTCGCGCTGCTCGCGCCCATGCTGAAGACGGCGACGGAGCGGTACACGGCGGGGCTCGCCGTCGTGCTCGGCCTCGGCCTGCTGCCCGTGCTGCCGGCCGGTGTCCCCGTCCTGGCGGCGGCGCTCGCCGCACCCGCGGTGCTGTGGCTGCGGGGCCGGGGACCGGCCGGTGGGTCGGGTCTGGCGGGCGCGTCGCGCGCGTCGGGCGGGTCGGGGGGGTCGGGTCTGTCGGCGAGGGAGGAGGAGCGATGACCGTCTGGATCGCGATCGGCCTCACGGTCGTCGGCTGCTACCTGGTCAAGCTGCTCGGGCTCCTGGTGCCCGCGGGCACCCTCGAACGACCGCTCGTCCAGCGTCTGGCGGCCCTGGTGCCCGTGGCGCTGCTCGCGGCGCTCACCGCCCAGCAGACCTTCGGCGCGGGAACCGGCCTCGCCGTGGACGCCCGTGCGGCGGGCGTGGTGGCGGCGGCCGTGGCCCTGGTCCTGCGGGCGCCCTTCCTGGTCGTCGTGGCCGCGGCCGTCCTCGTCACGGCGGGGGTACGGGCGTTGGGCGGCTGACGACGCGCGCCTCGGCCCGACGGCGCGCCAGGCCCGCGGAGGGCTGACGACGCGCGGGCCTCGTCCCGACGGCGCGCCTCGCCCTGACGGTGCGCCAGGCCCGCGGCGCCTCGGCACCGGCCTTCAGGCGATCGGGCGGCCGTGGGCGCGCAGGGTGCGGAGGGCCTCGATCGTCACGATCGGGCGGGCCTCCAGGGCCGTGCCCGGCGCCCACTCGCGCCAGGTGATGGGCCAGCCGCCGTCCTCCTGCTGGCCGGCCGCCAGGTGGTCGAGGGAGCGTGCCATCTCCTCCTGCGTGAACCAGCGGCGGGCCAGCGAGTCCGGCACGCGCGCGTAGTCGTACGCGAAGTGGTGCTCGCCCGGTGCGTACCCCGGCGCGACGGGGAGGTCGTCGAGCCGTTCGGGATCCAGAGCCACGAGGCCCTGATCCCGCACCAGACGCCCCAGCCGGTCGGCCACCGCCTGCGCCCGTGACCGGTCGGGGACTCCGTCGAGGAAGGCGACGGCGGCCTCGATCTCGTACGGATGCGACGTCTCCAGCGACTCGACCACCGACCAGCAGAACTCGGTCGCGCGGAACAGCCAGGCGTGCCAGACCTGGTTCCGGTGGAGCAGCCCGACCACGGGGCCCGTGGACAGCAGCGCGCTCGGCGGGTTGTCGACGATCGGTACGAAGGGCGCGCTCGGATAACCGCGCTGCGACGGATGGACCGCGGGCAGAGCCCCGTCGAGCGTGGACACCTCGGTGAGGTAGCGGCAGATCCGCTCGACCCGAAGGCCGCCGCAGCGGCCGATGGAGTCCAGGACCCGCAGGGCGTGCCCGGTGTGCAGCGGCTGGCTGACCGGGCCGCGCAGATCCGGTTCGAGCGCGTGACCGTAACCGCCGTCCTCGTTGAGGTACGCCGTGAGCGCGACCTCGACGGGCTCCGCCCCGCCGCGGAGGAAGTGGTAGGCGAACCGGCGCTGTTCGAGCACTCGGGCCGTCAGCCAGACGAACTGTTCTGCGCGCGCGAGCGGCATGGGGTGCGGAGCCGCGAGAGGAGTTCCAGCCATGGTCCGACCGTAGGCCGCCGAGGACGTGTGACAAGGCATACCGGCCGGGCTGCACTCTTGGGGGCGGGATACTGGGGTCATGCGGTTGACGATTTTCTGGGAGCGGATGGCGGACCACTTCGGTGGGTCCTACGCCGAATCCTTCGCACGAGACCATGTGATGTCCGAACTCGGCGGACGTACGGTGCACGAGGCACTGGACGCCGGCTGGGAGGCGAAGGACGTGTGGCGGGCGGTCTGCGCGGCCATGGACGTGCCGGCGGAGAAGCGCTGAACCCGCCCGGGCGGGGGGGAATGTCCGCGCGGTGCGCGAGACTGGCCGGGTGGCTCCGACTGACGAAACCGACGAGACCGGCAAGACGACCGCCCACGGGACCCTCGGCCAGGCCGTGACCGGCCGTCCCCCCAAGGCGCGGTCGGCCGCGGACAGCGACCCTGCGGCGACGGCCGGCGCGGCGTGCCCGGACACCGAGCCGACGCCCGCGGCGGAGAGAGCGACCGGCGCGGGGACTGCCGGAGTCGAGACGAGGTCCGTGCCCGTACCTGAGAATCACGAGCCCGTGGCCGCCCCCGTACCCGAGACGCACGAGCCCGTGCCAGCCCCCGTGCCCGCGACCACGGCCGGTGGCGGGTCCGGCTCCGGTCAGGAGGGCTCCGCCAGGCCCGCGCCCTCCGCCCGGATGCCCCGCTGGCTGCCCCGCGCCCTGGTGCTCGCCCTCGCGCTCTACGCCTGCTTCCAGCTCGGCAGCTGGGCCTTCTACCAGCTCGTCGGGCTCCTCATCAACGTCCTGGTCGCCTTCTTCCTGGCCCTCGCCATCGAACCCGCCGTCGGGCGGATGGCCGCCCGGGGCATGCGGCGAGGACTCGCCACGTTCCTGGTGTTCCTCGCCGTCCTGGTCTTCGGTGTCGGTTTCGTCGTCCTGCTGGGCTCCATGCTCGCGGGCCAGATCGTCGACATGGTCGAGAACTTCCCGAAGTACCTCGACTCGCTGATCAACTGGGCGAATCAGCACTTCCACACCGAGCTGTCCCGGGTCGAGGTGCAGGACAGCCTGCTGCGCTCCGACTGGCTGCAGAAGTACGTCCAGAACAGCGCCGCCGGTGTCCTGGACGTCTCCGCCACCCTCCTCGGGGGTCTGTTCAAGCTCCTGACGATCTTCCTCTTCGCGTTCTACTTCGCGGCCGACGGGCCCCGGCTCCGCCGGGCACTGTGCTCGGTCCTGCCGCCGGCCAAGCAGACCGAGGTGCTGCGAGCCTGGGAGATCGCGGTCGACAAGACCGGTGGCTACCTGTACTCGCGCGGCCTGATGGCATTGATCTCCGGCGTGGCGCACTTCGTGCTCTTCGAGATCCTCGACGTGCCGTACGCGCCCGCACTCGCCGTGTGGGTCGGCCTTGTGTCGCAGTTCATCCCGACCATCGGCACCTACCTCGCGGGCGCGTTGCCGATGCTGATCGCCTTCACCGTCGACCCCTGGTACGCGCTGTGGGTGCTGGGCTTCGTCGTGATCTACCAGCAGTTCGAGAACTACGTCCTCCAGCCCAAGCTGACGTCCAAGACCGTCGACATCCACCCGGCGGTCGCGTTCGGCTCGGTGATCGCCGGTACGGCGTTGCTCGGCGCGGTCGGCGCGCTGATCGCGATCCCGGCCGTCGCCACGCTGCAGGCCTTCCTCGGCGCCTATGTGAAGCGCTACGACGTGACCGACGATCCGCGCGTCCACGGCCACCGACGCTACGGCGAGGCTGTCGTGGCCCGGTTGCAGAAGGCGCTGCACCACAAGAAGAAGCAGGGCCAGGCGGCGTCCGGGGAGGACGGCACCTGACCCTCCAGGTCGGGCGGCGTCCGGGGGCCGCACCTGCCCCTTCCGGTCGGGCGGCGTCCGGGTGCGGCACCCGACCCTGCCGGCCAGGCGGCGTCCGTGAGGACGGCACCCGACCCTTCCGGTCCGCCCGTCAGGGGCGCTCCAGCCGCACCTTCGGCAGGATCCGCGCCAGCCGGGCCGGGAGCCACCACGCTCGCCGCCCGAGCAGTTGCATGACCGCCGGCACGATCAGACAGCGGATGACCACCGCGTCCAGCAGGATCGCCACCGCGAGGCCGAGGCCGAACTGCTGCAGCATCCGGTCGGGGCTGAGGACGAAGGCCGAGAACACCACGATCATGATCGCCGCGGCGGCCGTGATGACCTTCCCCGTCGCCGCGAGGCCCTCCCGTACCGCGCCCTGGGGGTCCTTGGTGCGCTCCCACTCCTCATGGATCCGGGAGAGCAGGAAGACCTCGTAGTCCATCGAGAGTCCGAAGACGATCGCGAAGATCATCACGGGGATGAACGCCTCGATCGGCCCGGGCTGCACGCCGAACCAGCCGTGCTGGAAGACCAGGGTGATCACCCCGAGAGCCGCTCCGATGCTCACCAGGTTGAGCAGCGCCGCCTTGACCGGGATGAGGACGGACCGGAAGACGAGGAGCAGCAGGAGCGCGGAGAGGCCGACGACGATCGCGACGAAGAGCGGCATCCGGTCCGCGACGGTGGCGGCGAAGTCCTCGGTCGCCGCCGTCGGCCCACCGACCAGCAGATCGGCGCCCGTCGCCCGCTCCACCGGCGGCAGGACGTCGGACCGCAGCCGGTCGACGAGCTCCGAGGTCGCCTCGGCCTGGGGAGCCGACTCGGGGAAGGCGATGACGGTGGAGACCGCGGCGTCCTCCGTCGGGATGGGCACGGTCGCCGCCGCGATGCCCTCCGTGTTCTCCAGGGCCTGCCGCAGGGCGCCCGCGGCCCGCTCGCCTCCGCCGTCCGCGACCACGATCAGCGGTCCGTTGAAGCCCGGACCGAAGCCCTCGGCCAGCAGGTCGTACGCCTGCCTGCTGGACTTCGCCGGGGCGTCGTTGCCCGCGTCGGCGAAGCCGAGCCGCATGCCGAGCGCGGGCGCGGCGAGCGCGCCGAGGGCTGCCACCGAGACCAGCAGCGCCGCCCAGGGCCGCTTCTGCACCGCCGTCGCCCAGCCGCGCCAGCGAGCGCCCTCCTCGCGGGCCGCCTTCGCGGCGCGCCCGGCGACCTGTCGCTTTATGCGTCGGCCGAAGATCCCGAGCAGAGCCGGGAGCAGGGTGAGCGAGGCGGCCATCGTGACGAGGACGGTCAGGGCGACGGCGAGTGCCACGCCCTGCAGCGAGCCGAGTCCGAGCGCGACCAGACCCGTCAGCGCGATGATCACCGTGCAGCCCGCGAAGAAGACCGTGCGCCCCGCCGCGTCCAGCGCGGTACGGGCCGCCCGCTCGGGCTCCGCGCCGTGCAGCAGCTCGCCGCGGTAGCGGGAGAAGATCAGCAGTGCGTAGTCGATGCCGACGCCGAGGCCGACCAGCATCATGATCGGCGGGGTGAAGTCGGCGACGTCCGCGAGATGCGAGGCGAGGGCGATCAGCCCGATGGAGCTGCCGACCGCGAAGATCGCTGTGACCACGGGCAGGGTCGCCGCGACCAGGGAGCCGAACAGGAAGACCAGGATCACCAGCGCTCCCAGCATGCCCGCGCCCTCGGCCGCTCCGCCCCCGCCCTCCTCGGCGCCGCGCGCCGCGTCCCCGCCGACGGCGGCGGTCAGCCCGTCGCCCTGTGCCGCCCGCACGGTGTCGATGATCTTCAGGACCTCGGTGCGGTCGGTGTTCTCCGCCGCTCCGTCCAGGATGACGGTCGCGTAGCCGACGGTTCCGTCCTCGGAGACCGTCGCCCTCTCCTCGTAGGGACCGCGCACGTCCGTCACGCCCGGGAGACCCTCGACCCTGTCGAGCAGACCCTCCACGCGCGCGTGGACCGTCCGCTCGCGGACGCCTCGCTCGTCCTTGACGACGATCTGCAGGGTGGCGTCCGTGGCCTGGGCGGAGCCGTGGTGTTCCAGGACGGTCCGTGCGGCCTGGGAATCGGTGCCGGGCAGCGAGAAGTCGTTGTGGTACGCGCTGCCGACGGCCGTCGAGGCACCGGTCGCCGCGACCACGACCACGATCCACAGCAGTACGGCGGACCAGCGGTGGCGGTACGAGAGGGTGGCCAGGCGCTCGAAGACGCTTCCCCGCCGGGCCGGCGGCTTCGGCGGACTCGCCGGGTTCGTCGTGGGACCGGTGTCCCGCGTGGTGGTCATGATGGTCTCTCCTTCTGGGAGTCACAGGTACGAGGGACGGGTCACCCGGTGCCGGAAGGTGCGCCAGGTCCACACCTGGGCGGCGACGACGAGCGGGGTGACGACGAGCAGCGCGGGGACGAGCAGCGTGAGCGTGGCGCCGTCGGCGGCCCGCTCGGTCAGCGGGAGGGCCGTACCGGCGAGGAGCGGCAGGACCCCGAGGAGGACCGCGGTGAGGGCGAACGACTGCCAGGGCCCGGCCCGCCCCACCAGCAGCCGGGCGCGTTCGTACGGCTCCCCGGTGAGCCGGAGGGTGGCGAAGCCGAGCCCGTGCGCGGCGAACAGCGCGACCACGGTGAGGGCGATGAGGACCGCGGTGGGCCCGGCGGCCCGCTCGTAGGGCACGCCGGTCAGCGGTGCGGCCAGCAGCCACCCCCAGGCCGGCGCGACCGTCCAGCTGCCGCAGACCACCGCCCCGTCGCAGACCGCCCGCCAGCGCGGTCCCGGCCCGCGTCCGCGCGACCACAGCCCGACGTCACGGACGATCCAGCCGGTCAGGAGGGGCACGACCACCGCGAACTGGGTGGACAGCAGCTCCCCTTCGAGGTCGGGGAAGCAGCCGACGAGGACGCCCGCGGTGGCGATCAGCCACACCTCGTTGCCCAGGAAGAAGGGCGTGAAGGAGGTGATGACCAGGCGCCGCTCGTGATCGGTGCGGCCGAGGTACGGGGTGAGCATCCCGGTTCCGATGTCCGCGCCCGCGAGTACGAAGTAACCGGCGGCGAAGAGGGCGAGCAGGGCGACGGCGAGGGTTTCCACGGCCGGGCTCCTCAGTAACGGGCGACGGGCAGGGGATCGGCGGGATCCTCGGGGCCGTACCGGTCGTCGTGCCCGAGCCCGGAGTCGACCGGGCCCCGGCGGGCGTGCCTGACGAGCAGCCAGGTGTTGAGGACGACGAGCAGGCCGAAGAGGGCGGTGAAGACGATCAGGGAGGCGCGCATGGCGCCGGGGGAGAGGTCGGAGACCGCGTCCTCGGTCTTCAGCAGCCCGTACACGACCCAGGGCTGGCGGCCCGCCTCGCGGAAGACCCAGCCGCTGATCATCGCGAGATGGGGCAGCGGGACGGCGGCCATGAGGACCAGGTGCCAGAGCCGGAAGCGGAACACGACCTTCTTGAAGCAGGCGAGGATCACGCCGGCGAAGGTGAGGTACATCATCAGGGCGAAGCCGAGAAGCATGACCAGGCCGCTGCCGCGGGTCCACGCCTCGGAGGGGACGTAGTCGCCGGGACCGAAGCGGGCGACCATGTCCGCCTGTATCTGAGCGATTTCGTTCGTCTTCTGGCTGAACACCGCCGACTTCATGGGCTGGAGGGTGCGGAGCGCCGCGAGTTGGACGCCGCCGAACGCGGCCGTGACCATCAGCGCGGGAAAGGAGAGGAAGACCCCGGTCCGCAGGCTCCGGCCGAAGAACTCCCACTCGGGCGACCGCCGGAACAGGTGGTACGCGCTGACACCGGCCACGAAGAAGCCCGCCGTGAGCAGCGCCCCGGCGACGATGTGGCCGAAGGCGAGGAGCGCCGACGGGTTGGTCAGCACGGCGACCGGATCGTCCAGGACGAGCTTGCCGCCCTCGGTCCGGTACCCGACCGGGTTGTTGAGGAAGCCGTTGGAGACGAGGATCCAGTACGCCGAGAGG
The DNA here is from genome assembly GCF_042668715.1 of Streptomyces sp. NPDC057271. NCBI lineage: Bacteria > Bacillati > Actinomycetota > Actinomycetes > Kitasatosporales > Streptomycetaceae > Streptomyces > Streptomyces sp. NPDC057271. The sequence goes on along the minus strand of NZ_JBHUYJ010000051.1, from coordinate 20,792 downwards.
TACGCGGTCAGCGTGACGATCCAGATCGTCGCCAGATGGGCCCAGCGGTTGAAGCGATGCCAGCCGAAGATCCACAGGCCGAGGAAGGTCGACTCGACGAAGAACGCCACGATCGTCTCGACCGCGAGCGAGGCGCCGAAGACGTTGCCCGCGTAGTGCGTCAGGCCGTTCCAGCTCAGCCCGAACTGGAACTCCATCACGATGCCCGTGACGATCCCGACCGCGTAGTTGATCACGTACAGCTGGCCCCAGTAGCGGACCATCCGCGCGTGCAGCGGCTTCCGTCCGACCGTCGCCAGCGTCTGGAGGACGGCTACCACGGTCGCGAGCCCCAGCGTCAGCGCGACGAAGAGGAAGTGGCCGCCCGCCGTGAGGGCGAACTGCAGCCGGGCGAGATCGAGGACGTCTGGATTCACGCCGCCAGCGTCGGCGTACGGCTCCGGGGTCCGCGTCGCCCGGTGGTGGTCAGTGCGCGTACCTCCGCGGTTGCGCCGCCCCACGCGTGCGTACCCCAGGAGTTGCGCCCACGCGCGCGTGACCCTTAGGGGACCGCGCGCGCGTGTCTCTCAGGGGACGCCGCCGTGGTCACCCCAGCCAGCCGGGCGTGATCATCCCCGACTCGTACGCCAGGATCACCAGCTGCGCCCGGTCGCGCACGTCCAGCTTGGTCATGATCCGGCTGACATGCGTCTTGGCCGTGGCCGGGGAGAGTACGAGGCGCCGGGCGATCTCGTCGTTGGAGAGGCCCGCCCCGACCAGACCCATCACCTCGCGCTCCCGCTCCGTGAGGGCGTTCAGGCGCGGGCTGGGATCCGGCTGCTTCGAGCGGCCGGCGAACTCCGCGATGAGCCTACGGGTGACCGCCGGGGCGATCAGCGCGTCGCCGCGCGCCACCACCCGTACGCCGTGAAGCAGTTCCATCGGCTCGGTGTCCTTCACGAGGAAACCGCTCGCCCCGGCGCGCAGCGCGCCGTAGACGTGGTCGTCGACGTCGAAGGTGGTCAGGATGACCACCCGGACGCCTTCGAGCCGGGCGTCGGCGGTGATCCGGCGGGTGGCTTCGAGACCGTCGAGTTCCGGCATTCTGATGTCCATCAGGACCACGTCCGGGCGCAGTTCGCGGGCGAGGGCGATCGCCTGCTCGCCGTCCGCGGCCTCCCCGACCACCTCGATGTCGTCCTCGTCGGTCAGGATCGAGCGGAACCCGGCCCTGACCAGTGTCTGGTCGTCGGCGAGTACGACGCGGATCATCGGGAGTCCCCCTCGGACGTGGTGGTCGTCGACGCGGATGCGTCGATCGGCAGCCGGGCGTCGACCCGGAAACCCTCGGTGGTGCTGCGGGCGGTCAGTTCGCCGCCGAACGCCCGGGCGCGCTCGGCCATGCCCCGGATGCCGCTGCCCAGCGGCCGCTCCTCCGGAGCCCCCTCCCCGTCGTCCTCGATCCGCAGGCGCAGCTCGTCCGCACGCCAGTCGAGCGCGAGCGTGACCGTACGGGCACCGGAGTGCCGGGTCACGTTGGTCAGGGACTCCTGCACGATCCGGTACGCGGCGAGATCGACCGGCGGAGCCAGCGGTACGGGGTCGCCCGTCAGCGCGGTGCGGACGTCGAGCCCCGTGCTCCTGGCCCGCTCCACCAGCTCCCCGAGCAGGGCGAGGCCGGAGGTCGGTCCGGTCGGCGCGGCCTCGTCCGCCTGGCGCAGCACCCCGAGCGTGGCGCGGAGCTCGCGCAGCGCGTCCTTGCTGGTGGCCTTCACCGCTTCGAGAGCCTCCTCGGCCGCGGCCAGCGCGACCTCCGGCTCGGGCTTCTTGCTCAGCCGGTGCAGCACGGCGCCCGACTGCACGTTGATCAGCGAGATGCTGTGGCCCAGCACGTCGTGCAGCTCCCTGGCGATCCGCAGCCGTTCCTCCGTGGCGCTCTGCAGAGCCCGCGCCTCCTGCTCCCGCTCGGCGGCGAGCGCCCGCTGCTCCACTTCGTGGAGATAGGCGAGCCGGGTCCGCTGGGCGCGGCCCACGGCGACCAGGCTGATCAGCCAGCCGGCCAGCATCGCAAGCGAGGTGTCGTCGATCTGGCGGTGGCCGTCCTCCTGCCTGATCTCGCCGAGCCCGACGGCTAGCAGCGTGACCGAGGCGAGCGCGACGGCCGCGACGAACCGGCCCTCCGCCGCCGTGGTGTACAGCGCGAGGGCGAAGGCGATCATCAGCGGACCGTCCTGCGCGGACGCCGGGTAGTAGACCGCGCAGGCGAGCAGGGTGACGACGGCGACGGTGACCGGGGCCCGCCGCCGGAAGGCGAGGGCTCCGCAGCCGACCGCGATCAGCGTCCAGCCGATGACCGTACGGCTCACGGGCTCGCTCGAGTACCGCGCGGACACCAGCGTCCAGACGACCACGACGAGGGTCACGACGAGCGCCACGGCGGCATCGGCGACCCGCGGGGACATGCGGCCGCCACGGTCGTGGGAGGGGAGGGCCATGCCAGGAAGGATAGGCGGGCGCGGGGCGGCGGGGCCGCGCCGAACGGTGGCCGCGGGCCCGCGTGGTGCGCTTGACACCAAAATCGAACATCCATTCTTATGGGGTTCCGGCCCTTGGAATCGCGGGGTTGTGGGCGAGTTATCCACAGGTCGGAGGGACGTCGGGGCCCATTGTCAGTGGCAGGGGTTAGCGTCTTTCACATGAAGCGATCGACTCAAGCAAACCGGGTGGAACCCATGGCAGGTACCGACCGCGAGAAGGCACTCGAAGCCGCACTCGCGCAGATTGAACGGCAATTCGGCAAGGGTGCCGTGATGCGCATGGGCGACCGCACCCAGGAGCCGATCGAGGTGATCTCCACCGGCTCGACCGCCCTCGACGTCGCGCTCGGCGTCGGCGGACTGCCCCGCGGCCGTGTCGTGGAGATCTACGGACCGGAGTCCTCCGGTAAGACGACCCTGACCCTGCACGCCGTGGCGAACGCCCAGAAGGCCGGCGGCCAGGTCGCCTTCGTCGACGCCGAGCACGCCCTCGACCCCGAGTACGCGAAGAAGCTCGGTGTCGACATCGACAACCTCATCCTGTCCCAGCCTGACAACGGTGAGCAGGCCCTCGAGATCGTCGACATGCTGGTCCGCTCCGGCGCCCTCGACCTCATCGTCATCGACTCCGTCGCCGCGCTCGTCCCGCGCGCGGAGATCGAGGGCGAGATGGGCGACTCGCACGTGGGTCTCCAGGCCCGTCTGATGAGCCAGGCGCTCCGGAAGATCACCAGCGCGCTCAACCAGTCCAAGACCACCGCGATCTTCATCAACCAGCTCCGCGAGAAGATCGGCGTGATGTTCGGCTCGCCGGAGACCACGACCGGTGGCCGCGCCCTGAAGTTCTACGCCTCGGTGCGCCTCGACATCCGCCGCATCGAGACCCTCAAGGACGGCACGGACGCGGTCGGCAACCGCACCCGCGTCAAGGTCGTCAAGAACAAGGTCGCGCCGCCCTTCAAGCAGGCTGAGTTCGACATCCTCTACGGCCAGGGCATCAGCCGCGAGGGCGGCCTGATCGACATGGGTGTGGAGCACGGCTTCGTCCGAAAGGCCGGTGCCTGGTACACGTACGAGGGCGACCAGCTCGGCCAGGGCAAGGAGAACGCCCGCAACTTCCTGAAGGACAACCCCGATCTCGCCAACGAGATCGAGAGGAAGATCAAGGAGAAGCTGGGCGTCGGCGTCCGGCCGGGTGAGGAGACGGCCGAGGCGGGCGCGGACGCCGCGGGCGCCACGGAGCCGGCCGCCGCGGACGACACGGCCAAGTCGGCCCCGGCGGTGAAGGCGACCAGGGCGACCAAGGCCCCGGCGGCCAAGAGCTGAGCCAGTGACCGGTCGCACCGAATGGCCGGGCGACAGCGCCGACTCGTCGAGGGCCGAGAAGGAGCTGTCGCCCCAGGATCCGGCTGAGCGGGCGCGGGCGATCTGCCTGCGCCTGCTCACCGGGACCCCTCGTACCCGCAAGCAGCTCGCCGACGCCCTGCACAAGCGCGAGATCCCCGACGACGTCGCGGAAGAGGTCCTCTCGCGATTCGAGGACGTCGGGCTGATCGACGACGCCGCGTTCGCCGATGCCTGGGTCGAGTCCCGGCACCACGGGCGCGGACTCGCCCGCCGCGCCCTCGCCCGCGAGCTGCGCACGAAGGGCGTCGACGCCTCGCTCATCCAGGAGGCGGTGGGACAACTGGACTCCGAGCAGGAGGAGATCACCGCGCGCGAGCTCGTCGACCGGAAGCTGCGCGCCACCCGCGGCCTCGACCGGGACCGCCGGCTGAGACGGCTCGCGGGCATGCTCGCCCGCAAGGGCTACCCGGAGGGCATGGCTCTACGGGTCGTCCGCCAAGCCCTGGAGGCCGAGGGAGAGGACACCGAGGGCCTGGACGAACCCTTCTAGCCGGAGCGGCGCCCGGAGTACTCTCGTACCGACCACACCGTGCTGTCCGGCCGTACGACCGGGAAGCCCCGCCGCCTTCCACGCCTGGAAGCCGCCGATCACGCCTGTCGCCCGGTGCAGCCCCAGCCGGCTCAGAGAGGCAGCCGCGAGCGAGGAGGCGTACCCCTCGTCGCAGAACACGACCACCCGCAGGTCGTGGCTGCCCGCCTCCGGCGCGCGGTGGCTGCCCAGCGGGTCGAGCCGCCACCCCAGTTCGTTGCGCTCCACGATCAGCACGCCCGGGATCACCCCGTCCCGCTCACGCAGCGCCCCGTACCGGGTGTCGACCAGAAGCGCGTCACCCGCCGCGTACGCCTCGGCCGCGCCCGGCTCGATCCGGTCGAGAAGCTCGTCGATTCCCACCCGTTCGGCCGTCTCGTGCTCGCTCACTGCCAGCCCTCCGAGCGCTCGACCCGCTCAGGACGGAGCACCGCGCCCGACCGGCTGAAGCGGCGGACCAGCAGGAGCGGCGGATAGTACGCGTGGACCGACACCGCGTGCGTGCGCAGGACTCGTTGAGTACCTCGTGCACAACGAGTCGATCAGTTGAGGGTCAATCGATCCCCACGGTACGGTCGCTCTTCGCCGCCCCCGAAGCGACCCGGCTCTCCGTGGTCTCCGCCTTGCCGCCCCGGGTCGCGTCCGCCGCCGCGTACAGCTCGTCGGGCCGGACCCCGGGGAAGGAGGCGACCAGATGCCCATCCGGACGTACGAGCAGGACCGTGTGGGCCACGGCTCCCGGATACGCCTCCGTGACCAGCAGCTCCGCCTTCACCGGCAGGGCGCGCACCGCCTCCACGAGCCGCGGCATCACGCCCGCGCTCATCCAGTGCCGCCGGTCCCAGACACCCGTACCGGGCGCGACGAGCACCACGAGCAGGCGGCCACGGCCGAGCCGGTCCCGCAGCCGTACCGTCGTGCCGTCCGGCGCCGTCACACGGACGTCCTCGACCGGCGCGCCGGTCCCCGTGCCCACCGCGCTCCGGGACGCCCCGGCGTCCTGGGGCGCGAGGGGGGAGTGCGGGTACGCGGGGGGCGCGCCCAGCGGGCCGCGCCCCAGGTGACCGTCCGTCAACAAGGCGTCGTGGCCGCGCGAGCCGCCGGGCAGATACGTCCGCAGCCCCCCACCGCCGCGCAGCACCGGCAGCGACTGGTCGGCGGCCCGCAGACGGGAGGCGACGGCGGCCCGCCGCTCGCTCTGGTAGCTGTCGAGGAGCGTGTCCGAGGCCCCGTGGTGCCAGGCGTACGCGAGCTTCCAGGCCAGGTTGTCGGCGTCCCGCAGCCCCTCGTCGAGGCCCTGCGTCCCCACCGCTCCGAGGAGATGGGCCGCGTCGCCCGCCAGGAACACCCGGTCCACGCGCCACCGACGCGCGAGCCGGTGGTGCAGCGTGTGGACACCGGTGTCGATCAACTCGTACGGAGGTGTCTCCCCACCGCACCAGCCTGCCAGCGTCTCCCGGATCCTGGAGACGAGCGCGTCCGGGGTGACGAGATCGCCCCGCGGGGGCAGCAGCCAGTCGATCCGCCAGACCCCGTCCGGCAGCGGACGGGCCGTGACCTCCTCGCCGCCTCCCCGCCACGGCGGCTGACGGTGCAACAGGGCCTCGCCAGGCCATGGCAGCTCCACGCGCAGCGCGGCCACCGCGTGCCGCTCCACCGCCGTACGGCCGGGAAAGCGGATCGAGAGCAGCTTGCGCACCGTGGAGCGGGCGCCGTCGCAGCCGACCAGGTGGCTGCCGCGCCACCACGTGCCGTTGCTGCCGGAGTCGGGGCCACGGGTGTGTGCCGTGACGCCGCGCTCGTCCTGCTCGATCGTGTCGAGGCGGGCGTCGCCGACGAGCTTGATCAGCTCCTGCCCGGCGATCGCGTCACGCAGCCCCCGGGTGAGGGCGTGCTGGGGGATGTGCAGGGGAGCCGCCGGTCCCTCGTCGTCACTCTCCGTACCGCCGAGACCGAGGCTCAGCTCGATGTGCCTCATCTGTTGCTTGCGGCGCAGAGAGCGCCAACCGACCCAGCGGACCCCCTCGTCACGCAGGGTGGCGCAGCCCAGCCGCTCCACCATCGCGGCCATGTCGGCACGCAGTACGACGGTCCGGGCCGGGCGCGGCTCCTCCTTGCCGGGGGCCTCGTCGAGCACGACGGAGGGCACACCCTGCGAGGCCAGGGCAAGGGAGAGCGCGAGGCCCACGGGCCCCGCGCCGACGATGATCACCGGGTCCACGGCGCGGCTCCTGAAGGCCGTTCGGTCATGCGGGAAGCACAGCGAAGTGTGGCGCGAGCCCGGTGCGTGATCACAGAACGTATGCAACCCATTGCGGGTGCTTGCGTCAAGCGACGGGGGCAGCGGCGCGACCGCCACTGCCCCCGGATGATGTCACATACTGTCAGTTCTTCGTGATACCAGGGTGGTCGGGCCCGGCGTCCGTGCCACCGCCGCCCGCGGCGGGATCGCTGGTCAGCACGATCGCCTTCGCCGTGGCGTCAGGGATGACGATCCCCGTCCTGGCCCGTCGGCCCCGCTTCTCGATCCAGGTGGCGAGCGCGGAGAGGGCCAGACACAGCGCGATGTAGATGGCGCCGAAGACCACGATCGTGGAGACGTACGGGTACTGGCCGTTGACCTGCGTGTTGGAGGCGATCAGCCGGGCCGAGTAGAGCAGCTCGGGGTAGAGGATGACGAAGCCGAGCGAGGTGTCCTTCAGGGTGACCACCAGCTGGCTGATGATCGTCGGCAGCATCGCCCGGACGGCCTGCGGCATCAGGACGGTCGTCATGACCTGCGTCTTGCTCATGCCCAGTGCGTACGCGGCCTCCCGCTGCCCCTTCGGCACGGCGTTCACGCCGGCGCGCAGGACCTCGGCCTGGACACAGCCGTTGTAGATCGACAGGCCGATGGCCAGCGCCCACATCGAGTAGTCGGTGAGGAAGGCGACCCAGACGGCGTAGATCGTGATCAGCAGCGGGATCGAGCGGAAGAGCTCGATGAAACCGGTGGCCACCAGGCGGACCGGGGCGTGGTCGGAGAGCCGGGCGACGGCGAGCAGGACACCGAGCACGAGCGAGCCGACCGCCGCGAGGCCGAAGGCCTTGAGGGTGGCGACGAGGGCGTCGGCGATGTTCTGCCGGATGCCCGCGTAGTTGAAGATGTCCCACATCGCGGGGTCGAGGTGCCCCTTGTCGGCCAGCCGGAGCACGCTCACGGCGAGCAGCGCGACGATGGCGACGGTGCCCACGACGGCGAAGATCCGGTTGCGGACGCGCGCCTTGGGGCCGGGGGAGTCGTAGAGAACGCTGGCACTCATCGGGCGACCTCCATGCGGCGCTCAAGGAGACGGAAGATCCCGCTGATGGTGAAGGTGACGACCAGGTACGCGGCGGCCACCCAGGCGAAGATGGGGCCGATGGCGTAACCCTGCTCGCTCATCAGCGTCTGCCAGCCGAAGAGTTCGGTGACGCTGAAGGCGCCCGCGATGGCTGAGTTCTTGGTGAGCGCGATGAAGATCGAGCTCAGTGGCGGCAGCACGGTCCGGGTGGCCTGCGGGAGCACGATCATCCGCAGGGTCTGCGAGAACGTCATGCCCAGCGAGCGGGCGGCCTCCGCCTGGCCGAGCGGCACCGTGCTGATGCCGGAGCGGACGGCCTCGCAGACGAACGCGGAGGTGTAGAAGCCGAGCGCGAGCGAGCCGAGCACGAAGGGGCTCATACCCGGGAACAGGATCTCGGGGACGACGAAGAACGAGACGAGGAAGAGCAGCGTCAGCGGGGTGTTGCGCAGGAGCGTGACCCAGGCGGTCCCGAAGAAGCGCAGCGGCGGGACGGGCGACACCCGGAACCCGGCGACGACGACGCCGAGGACCAGCGCGATGACCGAGCTGACGGCGGTGATCGACACGGTTCCTATGAAGCCGTCGCGGAACTCCGGGAAATGGTCGAGCAGTACGTTCATGAGGTCTCCGCGTCGGCTGTCAGCGGCTTACGGGCAGGAGGAGGGGCGCCCCGTACTCCCGTACGGGGCGCTCGACGTCAGGCGAGGTATCAGTAGCGGACGAGCGCCGGCGGCTCGACGTACGCGGAACCCGAGAGACCCAGGGTCGCCTCGTAGATCTTCTTGTACGTGCCGTCCTTGATGTGCGCGTCGAGGATGTCGCTGATCTTGTCGCGCAGGACCTTGTCGTCCTTGTTCATGCCGACGCCGTAGGGCTCCTCGGTGAAGGCCTTGCCCACGACCTTGAGCTTGCCGGCGTTGGCGGCGGCGTAGCCCTTGAGGATCGCGTCGTCGGTGGTGACCGCGTCGACCTGCTTGGTGAGCAGCTGCTGCACGCAGTCGGAGTACTTCGCCAGCTCGGTGGTCTCGGCGCCGTACTGGGGCTTCTTGATCTCCTGCAGCGGGGTCGAGCCCGTGATGGAGCAGACCTTCTTGCCCTTGAGGGTCTCCGGACCGGTGATCGCGGTCTCGTCCTTGCGGACCAGGAGGTCGGCGCCGGCCTTGTAGTACGGACCCGCGAAGCCGACCTGCGCCTTGCGCTTGTCGTTGATCGTGTACGTGCCGACGTAGTAGTCGACCTGGCCCGTCGAGATCGCCGTCTCACGGAGCTTCGAGTCGACGGTCTTCCACTCGATCTTGTCCTCGGTGAAGCCGAGGTCGGCCGCGATCATCTTCGCGATCTCGATGTCGAAGCCGGACCGCTCCTTGGTGGCCTGGTCCTCGAAGCCGAGGTACGGCTGGTCGGCCTTGGAACCGATGATCAGCTTGCCGCGCTTCTGCGCCTCCTTGAAGGTGGGCGACTCCAGCTTCACGTCGGTGGCGACGATGTACTTGGGGAGCTGCGGGGCACTCGAGTCGCCGGGCTTCACGGCGGGCTTGTCGCCGGCGGAGCCCTCCTTGCCACCACAGGCGGTCGCGGTGAGCGCGAGCACGGCGACGGCCACGGCCGCGGACTTGCGGAGCTTCATGGTGAACATCCCTTGGTTCGTGGGTTGTTGGTCAGCAGGGTGAATGATGAAGGCTGACCGTCGTCAGTGGTGGAGGATTTTCGAGAGGAAGTCCTTCGCCCGGTCGCTGCGCGGGTTGCTGAAGAACTGGTCCGGCGTGGCCTGTTCGACGATCTTGCCGTCCGCCATGAAGACCACGCGGTTGGCGGCCGAACGCGCGAAACCCATCTCATGGGTGACGACGACCATCGTCATGCCGTCGCGCGCCAGCTGCTGCATGACCTCGAGGACCTCGTTGATCATCTCGGGGTCGAGGGCCGACGTCGGCTCGTCGAACAGCATGACCTTCGGGTCCATCGCCAACGCCCTCGCGATCGCGACACGTTGCTGCTGACCCCCGGAGAGCTGCGCCGGGTACTTGTCCGCCTGGGTGCCGACACCCACGCGGTCCAGCAGGGCGCGGGCCTTGGCCTCGGCGGCACCCTTCGTGCTCTTGCGGACCTTGACCTGACCCAGCATCACGTTCTCGAGCACGGTCTTGTGCGCGAAGAGATTGAAGGACTGGAACACCATGCCGACGTCGGCGCGCAGCCTGGCCAGCTCCTTGCCCTCCTGGGGCAGCGGCCGGTTGTCGATCGTGATGGTGCCGGAGTCGATCGTCTCCAGGCGGTTGATGGTGCGACACAGTGTGGACTTGCCGGACCCCGAAGGCCCGATGACGACCACGACTTCGCCACGGGCGATCGTCAGGTCGATGTCCTGGAGCACATGCAGCGCGCCGAAGTGCTTGTTCACGTTGGACAGCACGACCAGGTCGCCCGCCGCCACACCGGCGTCTTCCGAGCCCTTGGTCACTGACACTCCGCTCATCGGCTTTTGCTCCGTCCTCCTCGGTTGGGGAGGACACTAGGCATGCAGTGCGACGAGCGTCATTACATCTGAGCGGAAATTGAGGATAACGATAAGGCCTCGGCCGGACACACTGCGTGAACGGGGCGCGCGACGGCGTACCGGGTACATAACGGAAACCCCGTCGTCACAGGGGGGCACTTGACTGTGACACCGACCATCGGCGTTCATGCCCTGGTACACCGATAGCCATGACACGATCACGAAGCCACCGGAGGGGGGCCATGAGACTCCTGCTCGTCGAAGACGACGATCATGTCGCCGCGGCCCTGTCCGCCGTCCTGGCGAAGCACGGCTTCGCGGTCACGCACGCCCGGAACGGCGAGGAGGCGCTCCAGGCGGTGCTGCCCGCCGCGCACGGCGAGCGCCCTTCGTACGGTGTGATCCTGCTCGACCTCGGACTGCCCGACCAGGACGGCTACCAGGTCTGCGGCCGGATCCGTAAGCTCACCTCGACGCCCGTGATCATGGTGACGGCGCGTGCCGACGTACGGTCCCGCATACACGGGCTCAACCTCGGGGCCGACGACTACGTGGTCAAGCCGTACGACACCGGAGAACTGCTCGCCCGGATCCACGCCGTCAGCCGGCGCAACGCGGGCGGCGACGAGGGGGGTGCGGCCGGCGACGACGCCGCGCTGCGGCTCGGCTCCGTCGTCATCGAGCTGCCCACCCGCCGCGTCAGCGTCGACGGCGCGCCCGTCCAGCTCACCCGCAAGGAGTTCGACCTGCTGGCCCTGCTCGCCGGGCGACCCGGTGTGGTCTTCCGGCGCGAGCAGATCATCAGCGAGGTCTGGCGCACCAACTGGGAGGGGACCGGCCGCACGCTTGAGGTGCATGTCGCCTCGCTGCGCTCCAAGCTGGCCATGCCCGCCCTGATCGAGACCGTACGCGGCGTCGGCTACCGCCTGGTCGCCCCGGCCGCGTAGCCGCCCGGGCCCCACGTGCGCACGCGTCTTCTTCCGCTCCTCCTCGTCCTGATGGCCGGGGTGCTGCTCGCCCTCGGTTTCCCGCTCGCCGCGAGCATCGCCGCGGCCGAGCAGCAGCGCGTCGTCGTCGACCGGCTCGACGACGCGGCGCGGTTCGCCGCGCTCGCCCAGTTCGTCAGCGAGTCCGAGCCCACGGTCGACGAGCGCCGCACCACCCTCAGGGGTGAACTCGCCAGCTACCACGACGTGTACGGCATCAGGACGGGCATCTTCTACCGGGACAACCGGGCCATGGCCGCCGCGCCCCAGGACTGGGTCGTCCCGTACGAGGGTGAGGGCCGTCGCGCCTTCAAAGAGGCGCTGCTCGGGCGCCGCAGCCACGACCCGCCGCAGGTGTGGCCGTGGCAGCCGGATGCCCGCCTGACGATCGCCTCTCCGGTCGTACGGGACGGGGACGTGGTCGCCGTCGTGGTGACCGACTCGCCCACGGGACAGCTGCGTTCGCGCATCCTCAACGGCTGGCTGATCATCGTGGCAGGGGAGTCGGCCGCGATGCTGCTCGCCGTCGGCGCCGCCTTCCGGCTCACCGGCTGGGTGCTGCGGCCCGTCCGCGTCCTGGACGCGGCCACCCACGGCATCGCCACGGGCCGGATGAAGTCCCGGGTCGCCGAGGCCGGGGGACCCCCGGAACTGCGCCGGCTGGCCCGCGCGTTCAACGAGATGGCCGACAACGTCGAAGACGTCCTGGAGCAGCAGCGGGCCTTTGTCGCCGACGCCTCGCACCAGCTGCGCAACCCGCTCTCGGCGCTGCTCCTCCGCATCGAGCTGCTCGCCCTTGAACTACCCGAGGGCAACGAGGAGATCGCCTCCGTCCGTACCGAGGGCAAGCGGCTCGCCCAGGTCCTCGACGATCTGCTGGGCCTCGCGCTCGCCGAGCACGCCGCCGCCGACCTGCGGCTCACCGACATCGGCGAGCTCGCGGCCGAGCGGGTCGCCGCATGGCGCCCGCTCGCCGAGGAGAAGGGCGTACGGCTCGGGGGAGAGCGGCGCGCGGTGACGGCCTGGGCGGACCCGGTGGCGCTCTCCAGCGCGCTCGACGCGGTGATCGACAACGCGCTGAAGTTCACCCCGGAAGGGGAGGAGGTCACGGTCGCCGTGGCGTCCGAGGGCGACACCTGCACGGTCGTGGTGGCGGACGCGGGCCCGGGGCTCGCGCCGGAGGAACTCGACCGCGTCGGCGACCGCTTCTGGCGCAGCAACCGCCACCAGAACATCAAGGGCTCGGGGCTCGGTCTCTCGATCGCCCAGGTTCTGCTCGGGGCGGGCGGCGGCTCGATCGCCTACGCGCCGAACGAACCGCACGGGCTGCGCGTGACGGTCACGGTGCCGAGGACGGGGTCGCAGGGGCGCTGAGGGGTCGGCGAAGGCGCTGACGGGGTCGGCGGGGCGACTGTGGCCGCGGGCTCATGGAGCGGGGCGGGGGCTTCGCGGAGCGGGCCGGGACGTTGCGGGCCAGGGCTTCGGGGGGCGGGGCGGGGCTTCGCGGAGAGGGGGGCTTGCGGGCCGGGGCCTTGCGGGGCGGGGCTTCGAGGAGCGGACCGGGGCCTTGCGGGGCGGCGGTACGCGGTGGTTACGGCTTCACGGAGCGGTAGTAGCGGCGCGCACCCTCGTGGAGGGGCAGCGGTTCGGTGTAGATCGCGGTACGCAGGTCCACCAGCTGGGCGGGGTGGACCTGGCCGCCGATCCGGTCCCGGCTTCTGATCACCGTACGGGTCAAACCCTCCACCAGCGCCGAATCCGCCGTGTCCGTCGTCACGAGCAGGTTCGCCACGGCCACCGTCTCCACCCGCTGTCCGTCCTGCGCCCGCTTGTAGGCGTCCGCCGGAATGGTCGCGGAGCGGTAGTGACGGGTCGACTCGCCCGCGTCGTGCAGCTTGTCCACGAGGGCCGCGTCCAGCGAGACCAGCCGTACCGGCATGCGCTCGGACAGTGCCTGGACGGCCTGTGTGGGCAGACCGCCCGACCAGAAGAACGCGTCCAGTCTCCCGCTCTCCATCAGGGCCGGCATGGTGTCGATGCCGGCCGGGACCGGCTTGATGTCGACATCGGGGGCGAGTCCGCCCGCCGCGAGGACCCGATCCGCGATGAGCCGGACACCGGACCCCTCCTGGCCGACGCCGACGCGGAGCCCGCGCAGATCGGCGACGGACCGGACGGGCGACTGCTTGGGGACGACGATCTGGACGTAGTCGTCGTAGAGGCGGGCCGAGCCCCGGAGCCTGTCGAAGCCGGGCTTCCGGTCGCGCTGGTACTGGGCCACGGCGTCGGCCGTCGCGATGGTGAAGTCCGTCTCGCCCGCGGCCAGACGCGCGAGGTTCTGCTGCGAGCCCTCGCTGTTCCTGAGCGTTATCGAGACATCCGGCAGATCGGTGGCGAGGGCCTGCCGCAGCAGCTCGCCGTACCGCTGGTAGACGCCGGTGGGAACGCCCGTACTGAAGGTGACCCGGCCGCTCGGATCCGGCGGACCGAAAGGAACCAGCCACCACACCAGCAGCCCGCACACCACCAGAAGCGCCGCCGACACCTGGAGCAGGCGGCGGCGGACGGCACGGGAGAGCGAGGCGAGCATGGCGCGATCCTGCCAGTTCCCTGCCCGCTCTGGCCAGGCCGGCCATGCGAGCCGCCGGCCGTCACGTCTCCTTGCCCGTGCTCGTCCGCCCGGGGGCTTCGTCGTCAGAGACCGGTCGCCTGGGTGCGCAGCCACGCAAGCAGCGCGGCGATGCGGTCGTCCCGCTCGGGCGGCTGCGGGCTGAGCAGGTGGTATCCCGTGCCGTCCTCGACCAGACCGAAGGGCGCCACGAGCTGGCCGCGCACGAGGTCGTCGTGGACGAGCGCGTACGGGCCGATGGCGATGCCGACGCCGGCGACGGCCGCCTGGAGCGCCAGATAGAAATGCTCGAAGGTCTGCTCACCGGCGGGGTCGACGCGGCGACGCGTGAGGCGTTGCCAGTCGGCCCACGCTCCTGGCCGCGTGCTGGAGTGCAGAATCGTCACCCCGGCGACCCCGCTCGCGCCGTTGCCTGCGCCGGTGCCCGCGACCCCGCTCGCGCCCGGGCCGGTGCCCGCGACCCCGCTCGCGCCCCTGCGCCCGGCGCGGAGTCGCTCGGCCAGGTCCGGGCTGCAGACCGGACCGATCCGTTCCAGAAAGAGGGGGGAGCGGCACACGTCCGCCGGTACGGGAAAGTCGTCGCGCCGCAGAGCGACGTCGATGGGGTCCCGGTCGAAGGAGACGGGTCCGCCGCCCGCCGACAGATGCACCGTGAGGCCCGGCACCTGCTGCGAGAGGTCCGGCAGCCGGGGGATGAGCCAGCGCATCAGGAGGGTCGGCTCGCAGGACAGCGCGAGCGGACCCCCGCGCTCCCGTCGTGCCACCTCCCGGGCCGCCGTGTCGACCTGGTCGAGCGCGTCACGGACGGCGGCCGCGAGGCGGCGGGCCTGAGGGGTCGGCCGCAGGGAGCGGGTCCCACGCTCGAAGAGCCTGACACCCAGGGACTTCTCCAGGTTCTGGATCTGTCGGCTGACCGCGCCGTGGGTCACGTGAAGCTCCTCGGCGGCCCGGGTCATGCTCGCGTGCCGCACTGTCGCCTCGAAGGGGAGCAGCGAGTTCAACGGGGGAAGGTCCGGCCAGCGCATGTGTGAAATCTACTCACAGGTGGAGTGAGAAGGAATCGCTTGTCCAGCCGCTTTCCGGGCGCCAGGGTTGACGTCAGTGGCGATCACGTCACGCGGGCGACGGGCCGTCCGGGCGTGGTCGGCGAACCGGGTCCGGCGGTACGACCGAGAGGAGGACGAGGCATGAGGCAGGAACCCCCGGCAGATCCCGTGACGAGCATCGCGGTCCTCGCCGACGACCTCACGAGCGCGGGCGACGGCGCGGCGCCGTTCCGCGGGGCCGGGCATCGGGCTCAGGTCCTGTTGCAGCGGGACGGCGTACTCGGCGCGGCCCGTGAGGGAGTCGTCGCCGTCGACCTCGGCAGCCGCCCACTCGACGAGGCGACGGCCGCGGCCCTGACCTGGCGGGCCGCGGCCGCGTTCGCGGGCGCCGACCTGCTGATCAAGACCGTCGACTCCACACTTCGGGGCCATCTGGCGGCCGAGACCCGAGCCGCCCACTCCGGATCGGGCCGTCAGGCCCTCGTCGTCGCACCGGCGTTCCCCGCCGAGGGCCGGACGACGGTCAGGGGGATCCAGCACGTCCAGGGCGTTCCGGTGCACGAGACGGCCTTCGCCCACGACCCGACGCACCCGGTCCGCACCTCGGACCTCGCCCGCCTGCTGCCCGAGGCGGAACTGCTCGAGCCGGAGCAGTTCGGGAAGCTGCCGGAGCTGATCGACACGGGAGGGGTGTTCGTCTGCTCGGCGGCCACCGATGCCGACCTCGACCTTCTGGTCTCCTCCGTGCCCCGACCGCACGACGTCCTCTGGGCCGGCTCACCGGGCCTCGCCGCGGCGCTGGCCGCCCACCACTCCCGCGTCCCCGCGGCCTCCGCGGTCGAACTCCCCGGGTCACGGCGCCCGTTGGTGGTGGTCGGCAGCGCACACCCGGCCTCCCGCCGCCAGCTGGAGCGGTTGCGCACGCGCCGGGACGTAGCCGCGGCCGATGCCGGCGACGACCCGGCCGCGGCCGTCGAGGCCCTGCGTCGGTCCGCCGCGCCCGTGCTCGCCGTCCACACCCCCGACGCCCGCCGTGCGGCCTCCGACGTATTGACGTGCCGTCTCGCCGGCGTCGTAGGCGCCTCGGTGGCGGAGCGGCTGGTCGACGGACTGGTGCTGACCGGAGGAGAGACCGCGGCGACGGTGCTGGAAGCCCTCGGGGCCGCCGGTATCGACCTGGTCGACGAGCCTGAACCGGGCGTGGCACGGGGCGTACTACTCGGCCGGCCCCGCATCCCCGTCCTGATCAAGGCGGGCGGCTTCGGCGACGACGGCACGCTCGACCGCCTCCGCCGCCTCCTCGTGGAAGGAGGACAGCTCTCATGACGCGACCCATCGCCCTCACCATGGGCGATCCGTGCGGCATCGGTCCCGAGATCACCGTCAAGGCGTACGCCGACCCCCGACGCCGTCCTCCGGTCGTCGTCTTCGGCGACCCGGACACCCTCGCCCGGGCCTGCCGCGTCACCGGCACCGCGCTGACCACGCGACCGATCTCCTCCGTCGCGGAAGCGGCCCACAGGCCAGGGGTGATGGACGTCCTCCCCGTAGGGGCGCTCCCCGCGGACCTGCCGCTCGGCACGGTGGACGCACGCGCCGGCGCAGCGTCGTTCCACTACGTACGCCGAGGCGTAGAGCTCGCCCTCCAGGGCGAGATCCGGGCGCTGACCACCGCACCGATCAACAAGGAGGCGCTCGGACTGGCGGGGCTGCCCTACCCGGGCCACACCGAGATCCTCGCCGAACTCTCGGGCACCGACGAATACGCCATGATGATGGCCAACGACGAGCTGCGGGTCGTCCTGGTCACCGTCCACCAGTCACTGCGCACGGCACTCGACTCCCTCACCACCGCCCGTGAGCTGGAGATCATCCGGCTCACCCACCGCACGCTCCTGACCGGGCGCGGGAAGAACGCGCATCCCCGTATCGCCGTCGCCGCCCTCAACCCCCACGCCGGTGAGAACGGGCTCTTCGGCCGCGAGGACCTCGACATCATCGAACCGGCCGTGCGCGCCGCCCGCCGAGAGGGCATCGACGCCAGCGGCCCCTGGCCCGCCGACACGGTCTTCATGCGCGCCCGAGCGGGCGAGTTCGACGTCGTCGTGGCCCAGTACCACGACCAGGGGCTCATACCGGTCAAGTACCTGGGCCTGGAGCACGGCGTCAACATCACCATCGGCCTGCCCTTCGTGCGGACCAGCGTCGACCACGGCACGGCCTTCGACCTCGCCGGTCGGGGCACCGCCGACCACACCAGCCTGCTCACCGCCCTGCACCACGCGGACGAGCTGACCCGACCACCCGCATCCGAGCCGGAGGACCTCCGTGGACTTCATCTTCATGCTCACCCGTGAGGACAGGACCGTCACGGACTGCCTCGACGTCCTCGACACCGTCCGGGACCTCGGCATCGGCCACCTCGGCTTCAAGGACGTCGGGGTCGACGCGGCCACCCTCGACCGGCTCCACCGGCAGATCAAGGACATGGGGGCCACCAGCTACCTCGAAGTGGTCAGCACCACCCGCGACGAAGCCCTCGCCTCCGTCCGGCACGCCATCGACCTCGGCGTCGACCGGCTCATGGGCGGCACCTGGGTCGACGAGACGCTGACCCTCCTCGCCGGCACCACCATCGAGTACCTCCCCTTCGCGGGTGAACCCGCGGGCCACCCCACCCGCCTCGCGGGCGGCCCCGAGCGGGTCGCCCAGGACTGCCGCCGGGCCGAGGCCGCCGGCTGCGCGGGCGTCGACCTCCTCGCCTACCGGGCGACCGACGCGGAGCCCCTCGACCTCGTCCGCGCCGCCCGGGCGGCCACCACCGGGTGCCTGGTCGTGGCCGGCGGCATCAGCGGCAGGGATCGGATACGGGACCTGGCAGCCGCCGGAGCCGACGCCTTCACCATCGGTTCGGCCGCCTTCGACGGCTCCCTGCGCCCCGACGCGGGCACCCTCGCTGCCCAGCTCACGGAGGCCCTCGACGCTGCCGGGAGCGTCCCGGTGCCGTCGTAGCGGCAGCTCGGGCCGGGGCAATCCCCGGCACCGCATACCCTTGTGTCATGACCAGCAGCGACCGGAGCCAGGCAGTGGACGTCCAGCGAACCTACGAAGTGCGCACCTACGGGTGCCAGATGAACGTCCACGACTCCGAGCGGCTCTCCGGTCTGCTGGAGGACGCCGGCTACGTCCGTGCCCCCGAGGGCTCGGACGGCGACGCCGACGTCGTCGTCTTCAACACCTGCGCGGTCCGTGAGAACGCCGACAACAAGCTCTACGGCAACCTCGGCAGGCTCGCCCCCAGGAAGACCTCGCGTCCGGGCATGCAGATCGCCGTCGGCGGCTGCCTCGCCCAGAAGGACCGCGACACCATCGTCAAGAAGGCCCCCTGGGTCGACGTCGTCTTCGGCACGCACAACATCGGCAAGCTGCCGGTCCTCCTGGAGCGCGCCCGTGTCCAGGAAGAGGCCCAGATCGAGATCGCGGAGTCGCTGGAGGCGTTCCCCTCCACGCTGCCGACCCGCCGCGAGTCCGCCTATGCCGCTTGGGTCTCGATCTCCGTCGGCTGCAACAACACCTGCACTTTCTGCATCGTCCCGGCGCTGCGCGGCAAGGAGGAGGACCGCCGCCCCGGCGACATCCTCGCCGAGATCGAGGCTTTGGTGGCCGAGGGCGTCTCGGAGATCACCCTCCTCGGCCAGAACGTCAACGCGTACGGCTCCGACCTGGGTGACCGCGAAGCCTTCTCCAAGCTGCTGCGCGCCTGCGGCGAGATCGAGGGCCTGGAGCGGGTCCGCTTCACCTCGCCGCACCCCCGCGACTTCACGGACGACGTCATCGCCGCGATGGCCGAGACCCCGAACGTGATGCCGCAGCTCCACATGCCGCTGCAGTCCGGCTCGGACACGGTCCTCAGGGCCATGCGCCGCTCCTATCGGCAGGAGCGCTTCCTCGGCATCATCGAGAAGGTGCGCGCCGCCATCCCGCACGCCGCCATCTCCACCGACATCATCGTGGGCTTCCCCGGCGAGACCGAGGAGGACTTCGAGCAGACGATGCACACGGTCCGCGAGGCCCGCTTCGCCAACGCCTTCACCTTCCAGTACTCCAAGCGGCCCGGGACCCCCGCGGCGGAGATGGACGGGCAGATCCCGAAGGAGGTCGTGCAGGCGCGCTACGAGCGCCTGGTCGCGCTCCAGGAGGAGATCTCCTGGGAGGAGAACAAGAAGCAGGTGGGCCGGACGCTGGAGGTCATGGTGGCCGAGGGTGAGGGCCGCAAGGACGGCACCACACACCGCCTCTCCGGTCGCGCCCCCGACAACCGGCTCGTCCACTTCACGCAGCCGGACGAGGAGGTCCGCCCGGGTGACGTGGTGACCGTCGAGATCACCTATGCCGCCCCGCACCACCTCCTCGCCGAGGGCCCGACGACCGCCGTCCGCCGTACCCGCGCGGGCGACGCCTGGGAGAAGCGCACCGCCCAGGCCGCCGCGAAGCCCGCGGGGGTCCTGCTCGGACTTCCGAAGATCGGTGTGCCGGACCCGCTTCCGGCGGCTGCGGCACCCGCCTGCGGAAGCCACTGACACCGAGATCCGACCTCTGACATCTGACATATCCACAACGGGGGGCCGTGATGGGGAAGTGGGTCGTCGTCGCGCAGCGCGGCAGCAACGGGGACACGTACCGCTGTGAGGTGGTGCGGAGAGTCACCGGGTCGCGTGAGGACGCGCGGGAGGCGATGCGTGCCGCCTCGCTCACCTTCCACGAGCCGTGGCGGGAGAAGTCGCGTGAGGTGTACCGGTACCCCAGTGGTGACGGCTGTCTGGTGATCGTCAGGGGGCTGATGTCGGAGACGCTGATCACGCTGAGTATCGCCGAACTCGTCCACGATTCGGCCGATCCCGATCCCGATCCCGATCCCGATCGCGACCCCGATCCCGGTCCCGGTCCCGACGCCGACCCCGATCCCGCCCCTGACGCCGCCCACGTCCCCGAGCCGCCGACGCCGGAACCGCAGGACAGCGTCCCGCCCGTGTGACGGAGGCGGCCGCAGTAGGCTGCGGATCATGCTTGTCGCCGCAGCCGTCTGTCCCTGTCCTCCCCTGCTCGTGCCCGAGGTCGCCGCCGGGGCCGCCGGTGAGCTCGATGGAGCCCGGACGGCCTGCGCCGACGTGCTCGGGCTGCTCGCCGCGTCCCGGCCGGATCGGCTCTATGTCGTCGGTCCCGCCGAGGAGGGGGCCCGCGGAGCGTTCCCCGCCGGTTCGACCGGCTGCTTCGCGGGATTCGGCGTCGACTTCTCCGTACAGCTCGGGGCCGGGCCCGCGGCTGAGCGTCCGCTGCCCACCTCCCTCGCCATCGCCGCGTGGCTCCTGCAGCGCGCCGACTGGGCCGACGCGCCCGTCGAAGGCATGGGCGTCTGGGAGCGCCTTGAGGCCGACCGCTGTGTCTCGACCGGCCGTCAGCTGGCCGCCGCGGCCGACCGCGTGGCCCTGCTCGTGATGGGAGACGGCAGCGCCTGCCGGACCCTCAAGGCACCCGGCTACCTGGACGAGCGTGCCGCCGCCTTCGACGAGGCGGCCGCGAGTGCGCTGGGCACGGCGGACGTGGGCGCCCTCCTCGGCCTGGACGAGAACCTTGCCTACGAGCTGAAGGCTGCCGGCCGGGCACCCTGGCAGGTCCTCGCGGGCGCCGCCGAGGGCGCCGGCCTCGACGGCAGGCTGCTGTACGAGGACGCACCCTACGGCGTCGGCTACTTCGTCGCGGCCTGGTCGTAGTACCGCCCTGCCGGGCACCTCGTCACCCCTCGTCCCGTCCAGCGGCGGCGGGGGGCAGAACGGCGGACGGCCGCGGAGCATCGTC
>NZ_JBHUYJ010000050.1:0-56445 GCF_042668715.1 Streptomyces sp. NPDC057271 | reverse complement strand
GCCGTCCCTGTCGGCTCGCGCTCGATCCGCGGTCGGGCCACCGTGCCGCCTCGTCGTACATCGCCCCGCTGATGCCGCACGGCGCCCCGGCGGGTGTCCCCCGACAGACGCTTCCCGCGTGCGGCGCGGGGCCGGGGTGGCGAGACTGGTGCCATGGCGCACAAGGTGTTTCTGGAGGGCGGTCCGGACGACCTCCCCGAGCGGATCGTGCAGGTCGAGACCCCCGGCGAGGACGTGAAGCTCCCGCGTCTCGGCGGATACGAACACTTCAGGGAGACCCCACGACGCGAGGACACCGCCGCGGGGACCCTGCGGGTGTACGAGTGGTGGGAGCGTACGGAGATCGCCGAGTAGGCGGAGCCTCCGGATCATCCGGAGAGCGCGGACAGACCCAGGCGGGACCACACCCCTCCCGCGGCCCGTGACACACACCGGCACGCATACCGGCACGCGTCCCGGGCACGCGCTGAGAAGACGTGGACGCGCGCGGCAGGTGCGAGGCGAATCGAGCCATGACCGAGAAGAAGATCATCACGGTGTTCGGGGCGACCGGCAGCCAGGGCGGCGGACTCGTCCGCGCCGCCCTGAGCGACCCGGACGAGGAGTTCGCGGTACGGGCCGTCACCCGCCGTCCCGACGGAGACGCGACGCAGGAGCTGAAACGCCTCGGTGTCACCGACATCGTCCAGGCCGACATGGACGATCCGCCCAGCCTCGCCCCGGCCTTCGAGCACGCCTACGGCGCCTTCCTGGTCACGCCGTTCTGGGAGCACATGTCCGCCGCCCGGGAGAAGGCCCAGGCCCTGGCGCTCGCCCGGGCGGCCTCGCACGCGGGTGTGCAGCACGCCGTCTGGTCCACGCTGGAGGACACCCGCGCCTGCATCCCGCTCGACGACGACCGGATGCCCACCCTCCAGGAGCACTACAAGGTGCCGCACTTCGACGCCAAGGCGGAGGCCGACCGCTACTTCACCGACGAAGGCGTACCGACCACCTTCCTGCGCACCACCTTCTACTGGGAGAACCTCTTCGACTTCTTCCCCCCGCAGCGCGGCGAGGACGGAACCCTCCGGCTGAACCTCCCGATGGGCGACCACCGGCTCTCGGGCATGGCCGTCGCCGACATCGGCAGGACCGCCCTGGCCATCCTCAAGCGGGGTACGGACCTCATCGCCGCCACGGTCAGCATCGCCGGGGAGCACCTCAAGGTCGCCGACATGGCCTCCGCGCTGGGGGAGGCGCGCGGCGAACCGGTGCTGTACCGGCCGCTGACGCCGGACGCGTACCGGGCGCAGGGACATCCCGGCGCGGACGAGGCGGGGAACATGTTCCAGTTCTTCGCCGACTGCGAAGAGCCGTACACCAAGGCCCGCGACCTCACCGCCGCCCGCGACCTCAACCCCGCGCTGCAGGACTTCGCCGCCTGGCTCGCCGAGCACCGCGACGAGGTGCGCGAGGCCTGGCGGACCTGACGCCGGCGGCACGGCGGCCCGCACGGACGGAGACGCACATGGCCCCCCGGCACGCGGCACTGACGGAACACCCTCGGCGCAGGGACCTCTCGAAGTCGACCGAGCCGGACGGACGGAAGCTGCGCGGCGGCCGGTCGCTCACCCGCCTCCGCACCGACACGGACGGCGGGCGCCCGACGTGGCTGCCGGTCACACGGTCCGCCGAGCGCGCCTCGGGAGGGGGTACGCCAGACCCTCGGCGCGCCCGCTCGGTGCGCACGGGCCACACCCCGGGGCAGGTCGCCGCGGGGCGGGCGGCATGAGCGTCCCTCGGAGGGTCCGGGCGGGGCGGCGCACGGTCGAGGTCGGGCGACCGGAGAAGGTGCTCTTCCCCGAGGACGGCATCACCAAGGCCGACCTGGCCACGTACTACCGCACGGTCGCCCGGCGGATGCTTCCGCAGCTGCGCGGCCGGCCGCTGATGCCGGAGCGTCACCCGGACGGCATCGGCGACCGGGGATTCATGCAGAAGGACACCCCGGACCACTTCCCGGACTGGGTCCACCGCGCCGAGCTGCCCAAGGAGGGCGGCACCGTCACGTACGTCCTGTGCGACGACACGGCCACCCTGGTCCTGCTCGCCGACCAGGCCTGCGTCACCCCGCACCGATGGCTCTCCAGGGCCGACCTGCCGGACCGTCCCGACCGGCTCGTCTTCGACCTCGACCCGTCCGACGACGATTTCGCGCGGGTCCGCGAGGCCGCGTGGTGGCTCCACGAGCTGCTGGACGAGCTGCGGCTGCCCTCGCGGCTGATGACCACGGGCTCACGCGGGCTGCACGTCAGCGTCGCGCTGGACCGCGGCGCGGCCTTCGACGAGGTACGCGGATTCGCCGCCGACGTCGCCCGCTTCCTCGCCGCCCGCCACCCCGACCGGCTCACGACCGAGGCCCGCAAGAAGGCGCGCGGAGGGCGGCTCTACATCGACATCCAGCGCAACGCGTACGGGCAGACGGCCGTCGCGCCCTACGCGGTCCGCGCCCGCCCCGGCGCGCCCGTCGCAGCGCCCATCGCCTGGAACGACCTGGACGACCCGGGCCTCGACGCCCGGCGCTGGACCCTCGCCGACGCGGACCGGCTCCTCGAAAGGAACCCCTGGACCCCCGCCCCGCGCCCCCGCTCACTCGCCGCGGCGGCGGAGCGCCTGCGTCGTGTCGCGGCAGGGTGATGCCGCGCAGGCAGGACCGCGGCGTTCCAGGACGCGGCTTCGGGGCCCGCAGGACGTGCGGGCAGTCTCCGAACTCGCGTTCGACGCCTGCGTCGGATGGTTGGCCGTGTCGCGGCCGAAGGGACGCCCGACGCCCGTTGGCTCGTCGGCCGGCTCTCTGGGCTGAAGAGCGTCGATGGCAGGCGGCACGCGTACCCCGTGATGCACGGGGGCGGCAGGGTTGGCGGTGTCGGGAGGGGGCAGTCGCGATGGGGAGGACCGACCACGAGAGAATCAGGAGATACCCATGACCACCGCACGTGACCTGATGACGGCGGACGCGACCTGCGTCCGCGCGAGCGAGACCATCGTCGAGGCCGCGCGGAAGATGGCGGACCTCGGTGTCGGAGCCCTGCCGATCTGCGGCCCCGACGAGAAGCTGCACGGCATGCTCACCGATCGCGACATCGTCGTGAAGGTCGTCGCCCAAGGCAAGGACCCCGCCGCGTGCACCGCCGGCGACCTCGCGCAGGACACGATCGTCACGGTCGCCGCCGACGACACCGCCGAACAGGTGCTCCGCGTCATGAGTGAGCACAGGATCCGACGCGTACCCGTCATCGACAGCCACGTCCTCGTCGGCATCATCTCCCAGGCCGATGTCGCCCGGACCCTCCCCGAGGCCCAGGTCGGCGACTTCGTCGAAACCGTCTCCGCCGCTTCCTGACCGGCCCGCTCGCCGTCCGGCCGCCGTCCGCCCTCCCGTTCCCCGACGTTCGCACGCCGCATGCCGTTCGGCCGCTCGACCGAACGTGGATCTCCCCAACGGCCCCGCGGGCCGCCGCGTCCGGCAACAATTGCCTGACGCCGCCCCGCGGGCAACGCGACGCGAACGGCGGACCTTTCGGCGAGCAGAAGGCGAGACACCAGGCATGCACGTCAGCGCGCACATCGAGGCCGTCTACACCGAGATCTGCCGACGCAACCCCGGGGAGGCGGAGTTCCACCAGGCGGCGGCCGAAGTGCTCGACTCCCTGGCGCCCGCGCTCGAGCGGCATCCGGAGTACGCGGAGAGCGGGATCCTGGAGCGGCTGTGTGAGCCGGAGCGGCAGTTGCTCTTCCGGGTCCCGTGGGTCGACGACCAGGGGGCCGTGCGGGTGAACCGAGGCTTCCGCGTGGAGTTCAGCAGTGCCCTCGGCCCGTACAAGGGCGGTCTGCGCTTCCACCCGAGTGTCAACCTCGGCATCGTGAAGTTCCTCGGCTTCGAGCAGATCTTCAAGAACGCGCTGACCGGGATGGGCATCGGCGGCGGCAAGGGCGGCGCGGACTTCGACCCCAAGGGCCGCTCGGACGGCGAGGTCATGCGGTTCTGTCAGTCCCTCATGACCGAGCTGTACCGGCACCTGGGCGAGCACACCGACGTACCGGCCGGAGACATCGGAGTCGGGGCGCGGGAGATCGGCTATCTGTTCGGCCAGTACAAGCGGATCACCAACCGGTACGAGGCCGGTGTCCTGACCGGGAAGCCCGTGGGCTGGGGCGGTTCGCACGTCCGTACCGAGGCGACCGGTTACGGCGCGGTGTACTTCGCCGAGGAGATGCTCGCCACGCGCGGCGACGGTTTCGACGGGCGCCGGGTGGTGGTCTCCGGCTCGGGGAACGTGGCCGTGTACGCCGCCGAGAAGGTGCACGACCTGGGCGGCAGGGTGGTGGCCTGCAGCGACTCCTCCGGGTATCTGGTCGACGAGGACGGCATCGACCTGGAGCTGCTGAAGGACGTCAAGGAGGTGCGCAGGGCCCGTATCTCCGCCTACGCGGAGGCGAAGCCGACCGCGCGCTTCTCCGCCCGGGGCACGGTGTACGACGTCCCGTGCGAGATCGCCCTGCCGTGCGCGACCCAGAACGAGCTGGGCCGCGACGACGCCGTGGCCCTGGTCAAGAACGGCGTTCGGGCCGTCGCCGAAGGCGCGAACATGCCCTGCACCCCCGACGCGGTGAAGGTGTTCCGGGAGGCGGGGGTCCTCTTCGGTCCGGGGAAGGCCGCCAACGCCGGTGGTGTGGCGACCTCGGCGCTGGAGATGCAGCAGAACGCTTCCCGCGACAGCTGGTCCTTCGAGGAGACGGAGACGCGGCTCGCGACGGTCATGCGCGGCGTCCACGCCGAGTGCCGGGCCACCGCCGAGGCGTACGGCGGCAACGCGGAGGACTACGTGCTCGGCGCCAACGTCGCGGGGTTCCTGAAGGTGGCTCGGGCGATGACGGCGCAGGGCGTCGTCTGACCCCCGCAGCCGCGCCGACATCGCCGGACCCCTGGTCGGCGCCGCGCGGCACCGTCCGGAGCTGCCACCGTCCCAAGTGGTCCCTCCGTCCGGGGCGGCTCCACCGTCCCGGGCGGCCCCCCACCGCGCCAGGGGGCCGCTGGGGGGTGGGCGCGCCGTCGTCGGCGTGCTCCCACCGGTCGGCGGGCGCATCGGCCGTACGCTGCGTCTGTCCGAGGCCCCTTCGAAAGCGCGGATGCTCTTGCTTGCCGTCACCGTCATCGCGGGCGTTCTCTTCACCTGGTGCGTCCTGTCGCACCGGCTCGCGCGATGGAGCATCACCGCGCCGATCGCCATGATGGTCGCGGGCATCGCCCTCACCAGCGGCTCCGACCCGCCGCTCGTCTTCGACCTCGGCGACCTGGCCGGCTTCGAGCACGCCGTGGAGGTCGTCCTCGCGCTCCTGCTCTTCGTCGACGCGACCGAGGTGCCCAAGGGAGTCGTCCGCCGGGAGCGGAGCGTCGTCGTCCGACTCCTCGGCGGCGCGCTGCCGCTCACCCTCGCCGCCGCCTTCCTGGCCGCGCTCGCCTTCTTCCCCGACCAGCCCGGATGGGTGCTGGCGGTGCTGGCGACCGTCGTCGTCCCGCTCGATCTGGCGCCCACCGCCGCCGTGCTCCGGGACAAGCGCATCCCGGCGCGCCTGCGGGACGTGCTCAACGTCGAGGGCGGTCTGAACGACGGGATCGTCTCCCCGGTGTTCCTGCTCTGCCTCGCCGCCGCCGTCGAGTCCCACACGGCGAGCGACGACTACGCCGAGGCCCTCCTCGACGCCGTCGGAGCGGCGGCGTGGGCCGTCGGGGCCGGATCACTCGTCGGCTACGTGGCCGGACGGCTGCTGCGCGGGTCCTGGGCCCGGGGCTGGACCCAGCCCGCCGCGACGAGGCTCGCGGTGCTGAGCGTGCCGATCGCCGCGTACACCCTGTCCGTCGCGCTGGACGGCAACGGTTTCGTCGCCTCCTTCGTCGCCGGTGTCTGCCTCGCCCCGTCGTTGCGGCAGCTGCCGAAGGACGCCGTGGAGATGACCGACGACCTGGTCACCCTGCTGACGCTCGCCCTGTGGTTCCTCTTCGGACAGATGGTCAACGACGAGTTCTGGGACGGCTTCCACCTCTCCGTCATCCTCTACGGGCTCCTCGCCCTCACCCTGGTCCGTGTGGTGCCGGTGCTGCTCGTGCTGATCGGTACGGACGTGCCCCTGACCGACAGGCTCTTCCTGGGCTGGATGGGCCCCCGGGGCGTGACCACGGTGGTCTTCGGGCTCCTCGCCACACTGGAGCTGCCCGCCGCCGGCGGCGGGGACTTCATCTCCCGCGTCATGGTGATCACCGTCATGCTCAGCGTCGTGCTGCACGGCCTCAGCGCCGAGCCCCTCGGCCGTCTCTACGCCCGCCGACGCGTCTCGCCACCGGCGCCCGAGCCCCGGGGCGGCGTGGACTGACACGTACCCGGCCGGGCCGGGACACGGCGGACCGGGTATGCGTCCGGCCCGCCGCGCCCGCGTCAGGACGGGATCCAGACCCGCCAGGTGGCCTCGTTCTCCTTCACCCAGCGCCCCGCCGCCTCCTGCGGCGACAGCTTCTGGTCCGCGATCATCAGGGCGACGTCGTTCTGCATCTCGGTCGTCCAGCGGAACCTCTTCAGGAAGGCGGCGGCGTCGCCTCCGTCGTTCGCGAAGCGGGCGTTGAGGAACTTCTGCAGCGGCGTGTGCGGATACGCGCAGGCCACCTTCTGCGGGTCGGCGTCGCAGCCCTCCTTGTACGCGGGCAGCTTCACCTCCGTCATCGGGACCTTCTCGAAGAGCCACTGGGGCTTGTACCAGTAGCTCAGGAAGGGCTTCCTCTCCTTGGCGAACTGCTTGATCTGCGTGATCTGCGCTGCCTCCGAGCCCGCGAACACGACCTGGTAGTCGAGGCCGAGACTGTTCACGAGGGCCTTGTCGTTCGTGACGTAGGACGGCGAGCCGTCCAGCAACTGGCCCTTGCCGCCGCTCTCCGCGGTACGGAACTCGGCTGCGTACTTGTTCAGGTTCCTCCAGTCGGTGACGTCCGGGTGCTTCTCGGCGAAGTACGTCGGTACGAACCAGCCGATGTGGCCGGTCACCCCGAGATCGCCACCGCGCTCGATCGTCCCCTTGTCGTCGATGTACCGCTTCTCCTGCTCCGGGTGGCCCCAGTCCTCCAGGATGGCGTCCACCCGGCCCTGGCTGAGCGCGTCCCAGGCGGGTACCTCGTCGATCTGGACCGTGTCCACCCGATAGCCGAGCTCGTGCTCGAGCAGGTACTGAGCGACGGCGACGTTGGCCTGCGCGCCCACCCACGACTGCACGGACAGGGTGACCGTGCGGGAGCCCTTCGCGTCGGCGTACGGCGATGCCTGGCGGGTCATGTCGGCGGCGCCGCAGCCGGTGAGAGCGGCCGCCAGGGCGGCCGCCGTCACGAGTGCGGCGATGCGTGTACGAGCCATCTCAGGCCCCCTTTCCGGCGAGTGCGCGGCGTTCCGTCGGCTGGGTGACGCGGTCGAGCATCAGGCCGAGGCAGACGATCGCCGCGCCGGCGACCAGACCGGTCGCCAGGTCGCCCTGGGCGAGACCGAAGACCGCGTCGTAACCGAGCGCACCGCCGCCCACCAGACCACCGATGACGACCACGGCCAGCACGAGCACAACGCCCTGGTTGACGGCGAGCAGCAACGCGGGCCGTGCCAGCGGCAGTTGGACCTGGAGCAGCTGCTGCCGACCGGTCGCGCCCAACGAGCGCGAGGACTCCATCGCGGCCGCGTCCACCCCGCGCACACCCTGGGTGGTGATCCGTACGACGGCGGGCAGCGCGTAGACCACGGCGGCCGCGACCGCCGGGGCGCGGCCCACGCCGAACAGGGCGACCACGGGGATGAGGTAGACGAACTGCGGCATCGTCTGGAAGACGTCCAGCACCGGCCGCAGCGCCCGCCCCAGGCGGGTGCTGCGGGCCGCGGCGACCCCCAGGGCGCCACCGAGCAGCAGCGTCACGGCGACGGCGGCCAGCACCTGGGAGAGCGTGTCGAGCGCCGGGTCCCAGACGCCGAGCACCCCGATCGCCGCCATCGCGAGGACGGCCGTCCCGGCGGTGCGCCACGTGCCGATGAGCAGGGCGAGCGCGCCGACCGCCAGCAGGACCGCCCACCAGGGCAGCCACTGCAGGCCGTCGCGCAGGGGGTTGAGGACCCACGTGGTGAACCGCGCCGCCCAGTCGGCGGTGCCGCCGACCAGCGGCACGCCGGAGTAGAGGTGCGCGGTCATCCAGTCGACCGCGCCGTTGACGGGCTCGGCGATGCCGACCGTCCACGCGTCGGGCCAGGAGAGCCGGTCGGAGAGCCGGCCCGCGACGGCGACGACGGCGGTCACCGCGAGAGCGACGGCCCAGCCGAGTCCGGCCCGGCGGACGGGAGCCGCGCCGATCCGCTCTCCGGCCGCGGCGGTGACCCGGTCGAGGACGACGGCGAGCAGCACGATCGGCACACCGGCCGTGAGCGCGGCACCGACGTCGACGGAGGCCAGTGCCTGGTAGACCCGGTCTCCGAGTCCGCCCGCGCCGATGACGGAGGCGATCACGGCCATGCCGAGCGCCATCATGATCGACTGGTTGACACCGAGCAGAAGTTCCTTGCGGGCCAGCGGAAGCCGGGCTGTCAGCAGGCGCTGCCGACCGGTGGCGCCGAGCGACGCGGAGGCCTCCATGATCCCGGAGTCCGCGCCGCGCAGCCCCAGCGCGGTGAGACGGGCCATGGGCGGGGCCGCGTAGACGACGGTCGCCAGGACGGCCGCGGGCACGCCGATTCCGAAGACCAGGACGACGGGCAGCAGATATGCGAAGGCCGGCAGCACCTGCATGGTGTCGAGCACCGGGCGCAGGATCCGGTGCATCCGGTCCGACAGGCCCGCGGCGAGGCCGAGGAGGCCTCCGAACAGCACGGACGCGGCGACGGCGATCAGCATCAGGGCGAGCGTCTGCATCGTGGGCACCCACATGCCGAGCACTCCGCACACGGCGAAGCCGGCGACGCAGGTCAGCGCGAGACGGACGCCCGCGACACGCCAGGCCACCAGACCGGCGGCGGCGGTGACACCGGCCCAGCCGAGGGCGAGCAGCAGCAGGTACACCGCGCGGACGGACACGACCACGACGTTGCTGACGTGGCCGAGGAAGTAGAGGAACAACGGGTGGCCGTCACGGTTGTCGATGATCCAGTCGCTGGTGCGCTCCAGCGGCCCGGACACGTCGACGGCGAGCGCCGCCGGCCAGCTGCCGCCGCCCAGGAGCACGGCTCCGAGAACGAGCGCGACGGCTGCGCAGGCGCCGATCAGCCGGCCGCGGTGGTGCGCGAGGGCGCGCAGCGCACCGGACCCGGCGTCGCGGGCGGCCGCAGGACTGGGAGGGGCGGGAGTGACGGTGGTGGTCATCGGCCCCACCGCCCGGTGGTCGAGCCGTCGCGGCGGGCGGCCAGGGCGGAGAAGCCGCTCGTGCCGTTCGGCGCGGAGGTCGCGGAACCGCTCGTGGCGCCCGGCGGCGGCCAGGTCGTATGGGCGTACATCAGGCCACCGCCCTCCCCGCCGCGGCCGGTACTCCGGCGACGACACCGAGCAGTCCCGCGTGGTCGACCACGCCCAGGCACCGGCCGTCCTCGACGACCCGCGCGTTCTCGCCCGTACGGGCGACGGCCTTGATGGCCTCGTGCACGGTGGCGCTCGGGGCCAGCGAGGGACCGGCCTCCTGCTCGCCTGCGAGGGCCGGGCGCATCGCCGAGCGGACGGTCAGCACCTGCTCGCGCGGCACGTCCCGGACGAAGTCCCGGACGTAGTCGTCGGCGGGGGCGCCCACGATCTCCTCCGGCGTACCGAGCTGGACGATCCGGCCGTCGCGCATCAGCGCGATGCGGTCGCCCAGCTTCAGCGCCTCGCTCAGATCGTGCGTGATGAAGACCATCGTGCGTCCCTCCTCCTGGTGCAGACGGACCACCTCCTCCTGCATGTCCCGGCG
The DNA here is from genome assembly GCF_042668715.1 of Streptomyces sp. NPDC057271. NCBI lineage: Bacteria > Bacillati > Actinomycetota > Actinomycetes > Kitasatosporales > Streptomycetaceae > Streptomyces > Streptomyces sp. NPDC057271. The sequence continues at coordinate 46,454 of NZ_JBHUYJ010000050.1, read as the reverse complement.
GATCAGCGGGTCCAGGGCGCTGAACGGCTCGTCGAACAGCAGGACTTCGGGGTCCACGGCGAGCGCGCGGGCCAGCCCGACACGCTGCTGCTGACCACCGGACAGCTGGCTCGGCCTGCGGTGCTCCATACCGTCCAGGCCCACCTTGGTGACGAACTCGGCGGCCCGCTCGCGCCGTTCGCCGCGGCCCACACCCTGGATCTCGAGGCCGTACGCGACGTTGTCGAGCACCGTCCGGTGCGGCAGCAGCCCGAAGTGCTGGAAGACCATCGCCGCCCGGTGCCGGCGCAGCTCGCGGAGCCGCCCGCTGTCCATGGACAGCACGTCCTCGCCGTCGATGGCGATCGTGCCCGACGTCGGCTCGATGAGCCGGGTCAGACAGCGGACGAGCGTGGACTTGCCCGAGCCCGAGAGGCCCATGACGACGAAGACCTCGCCCTTGCGGACGTCGAACGAGACGTCGCGGACGGCGGCGGTGCAGCCGGTGCGCTCGCGCAGCCCGGCGGCGTCGAGCGACCTGAGCTCCCGGTCCGCGGGCACGCGGTCGGCCTTCGGACCGAAGACCTTCCACAGGTCGCGTACGGAGAAGACGGGCTCGGCGGGGGTCTGCGGAGCGTTCATCGGACCGTACCTCCCAGCAGGTCGGCGCATTTCTCGCCGACCATGAGCACGCCGATCATCGGGTTGACGGCGGTCATGGTCGGGAAGACCGACGCGTCGGCGATCCGGATGCCGTCGAGGCCCCGGATCCGCAGATCGGGCGCGACGACGGCGAGTTCGTCGTCGACGGCCCCCATCCGGCACGTTCCGGCCGGGTGGTAGACGGTGTGCGCGACCTGACGGGCGTACGCGCTGAGTTCCTCGTCGGAGGTCACCTCGGGTCCCGGGCACACCTCCCGCTTCAGCCATCCGGCCAGCGGCTCGCTCGCCGCGATCCGCCGGGCGATGCGGATGCCGTCGACGAGGGTGCGGCCGTCGTAGTCGTCCTCGTCGGTGAAGTACCGGAAGTCCAGGGCGGGCTTGACCTCGGGGTCGGCACTCGTCAGGTAGAGCCGGCCGCGGCTGCGCGGCTTGGGGATGTTCGGGGTCATCGACACGCCGTGCGCGGGCCGTTCGTAGCCCAGGCGCTCGGGATTGTCGGTGAAGGGGATCTGGTAGAAGTGGAACATCAGGTCCGGCCCCTCGGACTCCGGGTCCCGGCGGACGAACAGGCCGGCGTCGGAGTCCATGGCGGAGTTCTCCGGGATCGGGCCGTGCGTCTCCCACACGATGACCGACTCGGGGTGGTCGAGCAGGTTCTCCCCGACACCCGGCAGGTCGTGCACGACGGGTATGCCGAGCTTCTCGAGGTCGGCACGGGGCCCGACGCCGGAGTGCAGCAGCAGTCGCGGGGTGTCCACGGCACCCGCGCAGACCAGGACCTCGCGCCGGGCGCGTACGACGTGCTCGTCGCCGTCCTTGGTACGGATGTGCACGCCGGTGGCGCGGGTGCCCTCGAACTCCAGGCGGAACGCCCAGGTCTCCAGCGCGATGTGCAGGTTCGGCCGGTCCAGGAACGGGTGCAGATAGGCGACCGAGGCGGACGACCGCTTGTTGTTCTCCGGGTGGTACGCGAGGTCGAAGAAGCCGACGCCCTCGTGGAAGGGGCGCCTGTTGAAGCCCTCGACGCGCGGCACACCGAGCGTGGTCTGTGCCGCGTCGACGAAGTCCCGGGCGATCGCGTTCCGGTCGGCCTCGTCGACGGGCACGATGTTGTTGCGCAGCCGGGCGAAGTACGGATCCATCGCCGCCGCGCCCCACCCCTCGGCGCCGGCCTCGGCCCACTCGTCCCAGTCGGAGGGCAGGGGCTTGAAGGCGATGAGGGTGTTGTGCGAGGAACAGCCGCCGAGCACCCGCGCACGGCTGTGGCGGATGTGCGAGTTGCCGCGGGGCTGCTCGGTCGTGGGGTAGTCGTAGTCCAGCTCACCGCCGAGCAGGCCCATCCAGCGGCGCAGGGTGAGGACGTCGTCACGGCCGACGTCACTGGGGCCGCCCTCGATGACGGCGACGCTGACGTCCGGGTCCTCGGTCAGCCGGGAGGCGATGACCGAACCCGCGGTACCGCCGCCGACGACGACGTAGTCGTACACGTGCCGGTCGTTCATGCCTGGTCCTTCTCCGTCGTGCCCGCGAACCAGCGCACGGGGCGCGGAGCGAGGTTCTGGTAGATGTGCTTGGCCTCGCGGTACTCGGCGAGACCGCTGGGGCCCAGTTCGCGGCCGATGCCGCTCTTTCCGAAGCCGCCCCATTCCGCCTGCGGCAGGTAGGGGTGGAAGTCGTTGATCCAGACGGTGCCGTGGCGCAGCCGGGCCGCGACGCGCCGGGCACGGTCCTCGTCGGCCGTCCACACCGCTCCGGCGAGGCCGTACTCGGTGTCGTTGGCGAGGGTGACGGCCTCCTCCTCGGTGCGGAAGGTCTCCACGGTGAGGACGGGTCCGAAGACCTCTTCGCGGACGATCCGCATCCGGCGGTGGCACCGGTCGAGGACCGTGGGCCGGTAGAAGTAGCCGGGACCGGCCGGGCGCTCGCCGCCCGCGCGCAGGACGGCGCCCTCGCGGAGGGCGGAGTCCACGTACTCCTCGGTCCTCGCCACCTGGGCCGCGGAGACCAGCGGACCGCACTCGACGCCCGCGTCGGTGCCGCGGCCGAGCCGGATCAGTTCGGCCCGGCGGGCGAGTTCGGCGACGAAGCGCTCGCGCAGCGACTCCTCGACGATGAGGCGGGAGCCGGCGGAGCAGACCTGCCCGCTGTGGATGAAAGCGGCGTTGAGAGCCTGGTCGACGGCGGTGTCGAAGCCGTCGGCCGTCGCGCAGGCGTCGGCGAACACGACGTTGGGGTTCTTGCCGCCCAGTTCGAGGGCGACCTTCTTCACGCTGTCGGCGGCCGCGTGGGCCACCTTCGTGCCACTGACGAGACCGCCCGTGAACGAGACGAGGTCGACGTCGGGGTGCGCGGCGAGCCGGGCGCCGACGGTGTGGCCGGGGCCGGTGACGATGTTGGCCGCTCCGAGCGGCAGACCGGCCTCCAGGAGGAGTTCGACCAGGACGACGGTGCTCAGCGGGGTGATCTCGCTGGGCTTGATCACGAAGGTGTTGCCGGCGGCGAGGGCGGGCGCGATCTTCCAGCTGGCCTGGAGCAGCGGGTAGTTCCACGGCGTGATCAGCGCGCAGACGCCGACGGGCTCGTGCACGACGACGCTGCGGATCTCGTCCGATCCGGCGTCGACGACGCGTGCGCCGCTCTCGCTCTCCACGAGGTCGGCGAAGTAGCGGAAGGCGTCGCGGACGCAGTCGACGTCGACACGGCCCTCCTCCAGCGTCTTGCCCGCGTCCTGGCTCTCCAGGGCACCGATGCGCTCGCGGTCGCGCTCGAGCAGGGCGGCGACCCGCCGCAGCAGGTTCGCCCGTTCGGCGACCGGCGTACGCGGCCAGGCACCGTCGTCGAACGCGGCACGCGCGGCGGCCACGGCGTCCTCGGTGTCCGCGACATCGCCCTCCGACACGACGGCGAAGACGGTCGCGTCGACGGGGTCGATGATGTCGCGCGTGGCGCCGGAGACGGCGGCTCGCCATTCTCCGCCCACATGGATGGTCTGTTGTTCTGCGGTCACGTCGCGTCTGGCCCTTCGTTCCTTGAATCCCCCTGCCGGCTGCGCCGGCGATCGGGCCGCCTGCCCCGACCTGTGGAATCCATGCGCAATGCTTCACGGAGAGTGCTCTGTCTCACGCCCGATAGCGGTGTGAAATGGGGCATACGACGCAGATGGCGGGGTGCCCGAGCGTGCATCACCCGGTCGGGCACCCCGCCGTCGTGGACCCCTGGATTACGGGGCGTCCACCAGGACCCGGCCGTCGGCGGGGAGGCGGAGGGCCGCGCCACCGGTGTAGGCGTACTCCACCCGGGCCCGCTCGGTCGCGTTCGGGACCGCGTTGGTGCAGCTCGTACCGGCGCTCGACCCGGACATCAGCTGCGAGCACGGGCCGGGCTTGGTGTCGGGCAGGCCCAGGCTGTGGCCGAGTTCATGGGCGGCGATACGGGTCTTGTCGTACCCCTGCGTCACCGCCTGGCTTCCGAGCTCGACGCGGACCTGTCGGCCCGGACGGACGGGTCCGAGGGTGGCCTGGGGCCAGCCGGTCGTGGCCACGATCACGATCTCGGCCCGGGTGCCCGGCGCGGCCTCGACCAGCTTGACGTTGCCGACGTTCGCGTTCCAGGAGGCGACTCCGGCCGCGATGGCGGCCTCCCAGCCGCCTGCCCTGCTGTCGTCGTAACGAAGTGTCACCGCCGCCGACGCGCTCGGCGTCGACGGTTCCGGTGTGGTGGCGGACGCGGCGGTCGCCGCCGTCGCGGTGGCCAGGACGACCGCGGCGGCGGTGGTGCCTGCCTTCAGCCATGGGGAGAGGGGCATGCTGCTCCTTCACTCGTGGGGGCTCGGAACCGGCGTGGAAGACGTGCGGAACCGAGAGTGCGGGAAGTTCGTAGGTATGCCCCCGCGGTTCGATCGGTCATGTACCTGACATGATCTGATGGAGCGTCAATTTCCTTGCGATGGCGCGGGGTCGGGGAACGTATCGCGGTGGGATTCCGAAATCCTCGCGTGTTACTTGACGGTAAGGAATGATGGCGGGCAACCATCCACACGGCCGGGGGCTGAGGCAGCGGTGACGACTTTCGACGAACGAACCACGGTGCACGCGTTCCGGGACGACGCCCTGGGAGACCACGACGCCGTCGGTCTCGCCGCCGCGATCCGGCGCGGTGAGGTCGGCGCCGCCGAGGTGGCACGGGACGCGGCGCAGCGGGTACGGGCCGTCGAGGGACGGCTCCACGCCGTCCAGGTGCACGTCGACCTCCCGGCGCACGCCGCCGGTGCGAGCGGCGGCCTCGCCGGGGTGCCGACCTTCGTCAAGGACAACACCGACCACAAGGGGCTGCCGACCGGCCACGGCAGCGCCTCCTTCACCCCGAGGGCCGCCCGCCGGCACGCACCGTTCGCCCGGCAGTTCCTGAGCAGCGGCGTGACCGTGCTGGGCAAGACCCGGCTGCCCGAGTTCGGGTTCAGCCCGACCACCGAGTACGAGGGCGCCGAGCCCGTCCGCAACCCCTGGAACACCGGCTACTCGGCCGGTGGTTCGTCCGGCGGCAGCGCCGCGCTCGTCGCGGCCGGGGCGGTCCCGATCGCCCACGCCAACGACGGCGGCGGGTCGATCCGGATCCCCGCCGCCTGCTGCGGACTCGTCGGACTCAAGCCGACCCGCGGCCGGGTCGTGGGGAACGCCCAGAGCCGTCAACTGCCGCTCGACATCGTCTCCGACGGGGTCGTCAGCCGCTCCGTGCGGGACACCGCCACGTTCCTCGCCGCCGCCGAGACGTACTGGCGCAACCCGAAACTGCCGCCCCTGGGCCTGGTCGAAGGCCCCTCCGAGCGGCGGCTGCGCATCGGCCTCCTCCTCCACTCGCCCAACGGGGTCCGCGCCGACGCCGCCACCCGCGCGGCCGTCACGGAGACCGCGACCACCCTCGAACGGCTCGGCCACACCGTGGAGCCGGTGGAGCTGGCCCTCGACCCCAGGTTCACCGAAGACTTCCTCACCTACTGGGGAATGCTGTCGTTCCTCCTCGGCATCACCGGCCGGACCCTCGGCGCGGACTTCGACCGGAGTCGCATGGACGGTCTCAGCCGGGGCCTGCGCGAGGCGTACCTGGCCACCTGGCGGCGCACCCCGGGCATGCTGCGGAGGCTGAAGCGGACGGAGCGCGCGTACGCGGCGGCCTTCCGCGGTCTCGACCTCGTCCTGTCGCCCGTGCTCGCCCACACCACTCCGCGGATCGGCCACCTCAGCCCGGCCGTCCCGTACGCGACGCTGATCGAGAGGATCCTCGCGTACGTCGCGTTCACACCGGTCAACAACGTCGTCGGCACTCCGTCGATCTCGGTGCCCGCCGCGAGCGCCACCGAGGACGGACTCCCCATCGGCGTCATGTTCTCCGGCCGCCCGGGCGGTGAACGGACTCTTCTGGAGGTCGCGTTCGCGCTGGAGGCGGAGCGTGGCTTCCGGCGCATCCAGGACGTGTGACGTCGGCTCCCCGAAGGCGCTCCGCCGGTCTGGCACGCTGCCCGTGTGCCCGTGTGCCCGTGTGCCCGTGTGCCCGTGTGCCCGTGTGCCCGTGTGCCCGTGTGCCCGTGTGCCCGTGTGCCCGTGTGCGCGTGTCGATCGTGACGGCGGGAAGCGGACGCCCTACGCCGGGGAGCGGACGTCCTGCTCGGCTCCAGGGTCACGGCACCGCGCCCACGAGGGAACCCTCGGCCTCAGGCCCCCCGACGGCGGCCTCCTCGGCACGGCCCGGCTGCCCGTCGCCTCACGTCGGTGATCTCTCGGCGTGGCTGCGGCGGCGTCGTCAGGGGGCCGACACGCGGGCGGGCCCGGCGCAGCCAAACGGGGGAGTTGGCGGCACCGGGCCCTACCCCCCACGGTACAACGCGCCGAGCGGTACAGGGGCCGGAATCGGCCAGGACATGTCCGCGGTGCCGGACCTCAGGCCGCGTGAGGTGTCCGGTGCTCCTGCTCCATGCGTTCCAGCTGCATCCGTTCCTGCATGTGTCCGAAGAACTCCTCCGGCCGCGTCACACCGGCCGTCACCCGGATGAACTCGTCCTGTGCCGAGCGGCTCCGGGTCACGGCCTGAAGCAACTCCTGCATCTCGGGCGGCGGCGGTTCCATCGTGGCGAAGTCGGCCGTGAACTCGTACATGCTCATGACCTCGGAGTCCCTCGCCTCCTGGCAGGAGCGCATGGCTTCCTCGAAACCCCGGCGGCCGGCGAACACGTCGTCGAGTGCTCCGGCGCACCGCTCCGCGTCCCGGAAGGCGTCCTGGATGCCCTGGGCGGTGATGGGATCCTTCAGGTAGCCCGCGTCTCCGACGAGGATCCAGCCGGGCCCGTAGGGCTTGCGGAAGTAGTTGGGGATGGCCGTGCCGACGAACCGCTCGGTCCGGGTGGCCTTCGAGATCCGCTCGGCGAAGGCCGGCGCGCGGGCCAGCGTCTCGTGGTAATTGCCTTCGATGTCACCGCGGTTGGCCTCGAAGTCCCGCATCGGCCAGGCACAGATGACCATCGTCAGGTCGTCGTGGGTGGGCCATGCCGCGAAGGCGCGGTCCCCGCGGTCGTACGCCTCGAACGTCCCGTCCATCGGCAGCCCGGCCCAGTACGAGTAGTAGTAGGCGTTGATCTTCGGCTTCTCCGCGTAGCCCGTGGCGTCCGTCGCCTTCGCGACGGACGAGTGGAGTCCGTCGGCGCCGACGACGATCCGGGCAAGGTCGGTGGAGGTCGTGCCGTCCTTGCCGTGCCCCTTGATTCCGGTGACCGCCCCGCCGTCGAACAGGATCTCCTCGACGGTGAACCCCTCCCGGACCTCGGCGCCCGACTCGGCGGCCGAGTCGACCAGGATCTTGTCCAGGACCGTGCGGCGCGGGGCGTACGAGACCTCGAAACCCTCACCGGAGGGGGACCCGGCGATGACGAAGGGGCCCAGGTCGAACGCGTAGGTGTCGATGGCGGGGCAGCCCGTTCCGATCAGCCGGTCCAGCAGTCCCCAGCGTTCGAGCGCGGCCAGGCCGGGCGGATGGATCATGTGCGTGGAGATCGTGTCGCTCGGGAACGTCGCCCGGTCGACGAGGAGGACCCGGTGACCGAGACGGGCCAGAAGCATGGCGGTCGGCGCACCCGCACACCGGGCGCCGACGACGATCACGTCATGGTCGTGGGATGTGGCGCCGGCCGTGCCGGCCGTGCTGGTCATGGACCTCACCTGCCGATCGGGCACACAGCGGCGCGGAATCGTCCGTGGCAGACGGGGGTGTCTGTGGCTGCCGCGGTGCCTCACTTCCACGCTAGACCAGGCCGGGTCACCGTTCCAGCAGGTGGCAGGTCGGCTCAGGTCCCGCCCCGGCCGGCTCCCGCCGGCCGGGAGTCGCCGGATTCCGGTTCGTGGAGGATGATCGCGCCGGAGGGGCAGACGCCGGCGGCCATCCGTGCGGCCGCTCGATCGGTGGTGGGCGGCTCGGTGTGCAGCAGGATCACGAGGCCGTCGTCGTCCTGGTCGAAGACCTCGGGGGCGGTCATGGCGCACATCCCGGCGCCGATGCAGCGCCCACGGTCCACGCTCAGGCGTGCCGTGCTCACTTCTCGTCCCAGGTGACCGGGAGGCTCTTCACACCGAAGATGTCCGCGGTCTCCGGGCGCAGACGGACCTCTTCGGCCGGGACGGCCAGGCGGAGCGTGGGGAAGCGGTCCACCAGCGCGCGGAACGCGACCCGCATCTCGACGCGGGCCAGCTGCTGCCCCAGACACTGGTGGATGCCGTGGCTGAAGGCAAGATGCCCGGCGGCCTGCCGCCCGAGGTCGAGCACGTGGGGGTCTGCGAAGCGGTCGGGGTCGCGGTTGGCGGTGTTGTACGACAGGACGACCGTCGTCCCGGCCTCGACGGTCTGGCCGCCGACCTCGACGTCCTCCAGCGCCGTCCTCATGAACGTCTTGGCGACGCTCAGATACCGCAACAGCTCCTCCACGGCCCCGTCGGTGAGCGCGGGGTCGGCGCGCAGCGCGGCGAGTTGGTCCGGGTTCCGCAGCAGCGCGAAGGTGCCCAGCGACAGCATGTTCGCGGTGGTGTCGAACCCGGCCGCCAGCAGGATCAGGCTGATCCCCTTCAGCTCCTCGTCGGTCAGGTCGCTGTCGGTGAGTTCGCTGAGCACGTCGTCGGTGGGCTCGGCACGCTTGGCGGCCACCAGCTGCGCGAGGTACTCCTGGGTCGCGGTGTAGGCGGCGACCAGCTCCTCGTCGCTCACCTCGCCGCCCATGAACGCGTCGATCTGCTCCTGGAAGGACGCCCGGTCCTCGTACGGCACACCCAGGATCTCGCAGATCACGATGGTGGGGATGGGCTTGGCGAACGCGGTCACCAGGTCGGCCGGCGGTCCGGTCCGCTCCATGGCGTCCAGGCAGTCGGTGGTGATCTGCTCGATGCGCTCCGTCAGCAGCCGCATGCGACGTACGGTGAACCTGCCCACCAGCGGCTTCCGGTAGCGGCTGTGCCGCGGCTCGTCCATGAGGAGGAACTCGCCGGGCGGCGCCGGAGGAAGCTCGAAGTCGACGACGTTCAGCAACTCCTTGCGCGAGCTGAACCGGGGGTCGGCCAGGACCGACCGGACCAGGTCGTACCCGGTGATCAGCCAGCCGGGTTTCCCGCCGGGGTGGGTGTAGCGGCTGATGGGACCGTGGCGGCGGGCCTCGACCAGCGCTGCGGGCGGGTCGAAAGGGCAGCCGGCCGGGCGCTCGGTCGGCATCGTCGCAACAGTGTGGAGGGGCTCGCCCATGACCATTCCTCGTCTCGCGATATGACGTGTTTGACGTTGATGGAAAGCTACGTTGCCTTCATGGTGTGGTCAATCATGTCAACGCGTATCTGCAGGTAGATGCAGGGGAATTGATGCAATGGCCTGCAGTCGAATGCAACGCTTCATTGCAATGACTGCAGGCGGGGGCAATGCGGGGGAGAGTGGGCGTATGGCGTACGACGAAGGTCTGGCCCAGCGGATCAGGGAGCAGCTCCGGGACCGGCCCGGCATCACCGAGAAGCGGATGTTCGGCGGGCTGTCCTTCCTGCTGGGCGGCAACATGACCGTGGGAGTGGTCGGCGACGAACTCATCGCCCGGGTGGGTACGGACGGTGCCGCGGAGGCGCTCGCCCGGCCGGGGGCCCGGCCCATGGACTTCACGGGCCGGCCGATGCGCGGCTGGGTGACGGTCTCGGGCCCCGAGCTCGCCGAGAATTCCGTCCTGCGGCACTGGGTGACGGCGTCGGTGGCCTTCACCGGCACCCTTCCACCGAAGTAGCCCGTGCCCTGGTCCTCGTCCGCTGCGGGAGCCGGCCTGCACCGCCTCGCCCGCCGCGCCGAAGGCGGCGACCCCGGACGCATGGACGCGGGCAGCCCGACACGTGACCGTCGCCCGCTCGACGCCGGCTCGGCTTCGTCTTGGTGGTCGTCACATCAGCGCGACGCGTGCCGCCCCGGCGCCTGGAGGGCGTGCTAAGGCATCCCAGGGGTGTCGTGACCGTCCCCCGGCGCACGGAGAATCAAGACGGGACACGAGGCGCGCAGCGCGCACTGCTGGCTCACGGAACCGAGCAGCAGCCGGGCGAAGCCGCCCCTGCCCCGGTTTCCGACGACCAGCAGCTCGGCGCTTCGGGCGCGGTGATCAATGCCTCGACGGCGTTCCCCCGCACCAGGTGCTCCTCCACCGGTACGTCATGGGGCGTGCCGAGAACCTCTCTGATCTCGCTGCTCAGCTTGCTCTGTGCCTCCTCGGCGTCGAGGGCCGCGTCCACCGCGGGGGCCGACCAGCCGATTCCTCCTGCGACGTCGTACGCCGCCACCGCCTCGACGCCCGCTCCGGCCATCCGCGCGTACTCCACCGCCCAGCGCAGAGCCGCGAACGAGGCCGGGGAGCCATCGACGCCCACGAGCGACCCGTTTCCCACCTGCTTCGGCCCGCATCTCAGGTCACTCCCTCCGATGGCCGACGAGACCCTTCGAAAGCCGCGAACCCGCCTCGGGTGCGCCTACCCAGACCGTTGCTCCGTATCCGGGAGGCTGATGGCCGAAGGCGCCTCCCGCCGACGGAGTCGAAAGGACGGTCTCCTGACCTCCGTCGATCAGAGCGGGGACTGCGCGTCCGAGGGGGCACTCGCGTGGTGTCGCCCCAGCAGTTCGGCGAGGCCACGGCGGGTCGCGGCGATGACGACGCGGTCCTCCGGTCGCAACATGTAGCCGGGGTGGAGGTCCCACAGCAGCTGGGGCTGCTCACCGTCGTGGCGGGTGGAGGCGAGGTCGGGACGGCGTGAGCCGGGGGAGGCGGTGTCGAGGGCGAGGACGCGCCACGCGCCGGGGCGGAAGGATTCGGCGACGGTGCGGCCCTCGAACTGCGGGTGGCCGGCGACGAGGAGGGCGGCGAAGACGAGGACCTTTCGTTCGACCGGGATCGCGCCGAGGATCTGGCGCCCCATCATGGCCCCGGCGAACGGGGGTGCCGCGAGGTGGGTGACGCTGCGGCTGCGCGTGAGGGCCCCGGGGTGGGCGGTCCGCAGCGTGCGGTAGACGGCAGTGGCGAACTCGTCGTCGTACAGCCGCAGGGCCACGCGCAGATCGGCCTTCACGGTACGGGCGTAGAGGACGGCCTCCAGATTGGTGGTGTCGGAGCTGGTGAGGGCGAGCAGGGCGTGCGCCCGGTGGACCTTCGCCGCCTCCAGGACGCCTTCGTCGGTGACATCGCCGAGAACGACCGGCACGTTCAGGCCGCGGGCGAGGGGGACACCGCGGGCGTCGGGGTCCTCCTCGACGCAGACGACGGGGATGTCGAGCTCCCGCAGCCGGGCGAGGACACGGGTGCCGACCTTCCCGAGGCCGAGCAGGACGACGTGTCCGGACAGCCCCCGGGGCGGTCGCCGCAGCGATCCGGCGGCGCGGAACGTGCCCAGTGCCTCCAGCGCCGCCGCGACGAGGAGCGGGAGCAGGGCGAGCCCGACGAGGCCGGACAAGAGCTGGAGGATCTGGTTCGTCGGCCGCGCGTCGAGCGCGGGGTCGTTGATCGCGAACAGGTCGAGCAGCGTGATGTACGCGGCGTGCACGGGGTCGGCGTCGGTGAGTGCGGTGGCGGTGAGGGTCAGAGCGAGTACGGAGGCGACCATGCCGGCGAGCGCCCAGCGCAGGCGGCTGGAGAAGAGCTCGCGCAACGGCGCCCCACGGCGCGCCAGACGCCGCACGGGCAGGGCGGGACCGGCGTACTGGACTGCTTCCAGGACGACACGGCCGCGCCCGGTGCTGCCCGCCACGGCCCGGTCGTCCGGCAGCAGGACCGGGCCCTGCGGCCCGCTGGCCTCCGATCCTTCGGCGCCCGCCGGGTCGGCCGTCGTGGACGACAGCAGCGCCAGGGTGCACAGACCTCCCTCCGGCACCTCGCCGCGCCCGGGCGGAGTGCGCTCGGCGGCTCGCAGAAGGACGCCGTCGGCCTGGACGACCTTGCTCGTGCCGGCGACGGCGGTGGCGGCGAGCGCGGGGGCCGCGGTGTCGGCGTCGGACAGGACGGTCGTCGAGGCGTCGAGGACAGCGCGGTCCATGCCGGGGGAGTGCACGAGCGCTGCCTGGTCGAGCAGCTCCTCCAGGTGCTGGCCGAGCTTGCGGTTGTACATGCGGACGACGAGCCGCAGCCCCGGGCTGAGGCGGCGGGCGGCGAGCGCGGCACGCAGGTTGGTCTCGTCGTCCTCGTACAGCAGCGCCAGCGCCTCCGCACGGTCCACTCCGGCCCGGAGCAGTGCCTCCCGGGTGGGGGCCGGCGCGGTCCTCACGTCAACGGGGACGATCGTGCCGCCGCTCGTCGTATCCGACGGCTCCGCGACCGGCTCGACGGTCTGCCCCTCGTCCCCTGTCTCCGTGACGACCAGGACGACCCGCTGCCGGTAGACCTCCCGCAGCTCGTCGGCCAGCCGGCGGGCGAGCCCGTCGTCGCCGCAGACCACCATGTGTCCCCCGGCATGCGCCTGCGCGTCTTCCTGATACGGCAGCGCCGTCATGTCTCCCCCTGCGGCGTCGTAGAGATGCGTGAGTGCAGCGGCTGTTCGCTGACTGTCGTCACCGACGGGCGCGGCCTCGTCGGCCACCGTGTACCAGAGACGCGACCGTTGCCAAGCTGGTGGGCCTGCACCACGGCACGCCGACAGATGCTGTCACCGGACCGCACAGGAGCGCACTGCCGGAGTCCGGCAGTCCTCACGTGTCGTTGACGCTGCCAGGTCGTGTCGTCGAGGTCCCGTCTGCCCGGCGGCGTCTGGCACGCACGCTCGCCGCGTTGTCGGTCGTCGGCGCAGCCCGCTGCGCTCTCCTCCCTCCGCCTTGCGATCGCACGCTCCCCCAAGCTCTCGGCTGCGCTCGAGCAGGGGGGACCCCCATGACGCCGCCGGGCCCCCCTTCGGGCGGACGACGCTACTGCGACGACACTCCCTAGCGCGCGCCCAGAGCCTCCGACACGACCAGAGCGATCCGATCCACTGCCTCGTCCAGGACCAGGTGCCCCGCGTCGCCGATGACGAGCAGGTCGGTGCCGAGGCGGAGTCCCGCGGCGCGGCGCAGCGCAGACGCGGGCAGGAAGGTGTCGTGCCTTCCCACGACCACGAAGGCCGGAGTCGTCCGGGCGGCCGTCAGGACGGACCGGGGCAGCGGCGGCGGAGCGAGGCTGCTGCGGCAGGACGCGCCCACGAGCGCCATCCAGTCGGCCAGGGCGCGCGGCGGCTCGGTGCCGGGGGAGACCATGTGCCGTAGGAGTCGCTCGGCGTTCGGAACGTCCGGACGCAGCAACCACGGAAGGGTCGCCCCGAGGACGGCGGGGCCGACCCGCAGCCCGACCAGCCCCGCCGGCGAGACCAGCACGCGCGCCGTGATCCGCTCCGATCGGCAGGTGAGCGTGATCGCGCCGCCCAGCGAGTGGCCCACGACCACCGCGCCCCGGGGCGCGACCCGGTCCATGACCTCCGACAGCCAGCGCCCGTACCAGGCCGTACGGTCGCGCCTGGGCCGAACGTCCGCACTCAGACCGGGCTGCCCCGGCACGTCCAGCGCGATGACCTGACCGACGGCTGACAGGGACTCCAGCGTGTCCAGGGAGACGGCGGCGTTCATGTTCGTCCCCGGTACGAGGACGATGCCCGGAGTCCCCGGAGCCGGGGCGGGCCCCACCGTCGTCACGTGGGTTACCCCCGCAGAGGTGTCGACACACGAGCGGGTGTGGGGCACCGGCCACGCGTCGAGGCGTCTCTCGCACCAGGCGTGTACGCGGTCGCGTGCGGCCGCACTGCGGTAGATCGATCGCATGGCGGCATCGTAGAACCACGTACTCGGACCGCATCGCGCCAGGCGCCGATCCCGACGGGGAGTCCGCGTGAGCCCATGGGCGAGCTGGACACTCCCGGCCACCGGTGCCGCGCTCGACCTCGCGCCGGGCATCGCCACACCGGACCCCGTCACCAGTACGTGGTGAGCACGGCGGAGTGCGCCGCCGGCCGGGTGACCTCCCCGTCGGGGGGCGCCGGCGGCGAGTTCAGAGCGGCTGTGAGAATCAGTCCCAGGAGGGCGATCACGGCCAGGACGACCGCTGCCACGAGCCGGGGATCACGCCGTGAAAGGCGGGCTCTCCCGGATCGCTCCGGCTGCCCGGGAAACTGCTGGTTCAGCGTCTCCATCGTGGCGCTGAGGGCGGGATCGTCGTGTGTGAGCCCCCGCTCCATGTCCGCGAGAATGCGCTCGTCATCTGCGGGGTGACTCATCGTGACCCCCTCCACCTGCCGCTGCGGGAAGTCCTACCGTCAGTGTGCCCTTCCGGTGCCGCCTCGACGCGTCGAGCGGTCACCGACCCTCGTCGGGTCACCCGAGGAGTCGGGCTCCGATGACGGCTGTCCGGAGGGTGTGGCGCTGGACCGGATCGCCGGGGTCGGCGCCCGTCAGCTGTGGGATGCGGCCGAGGCGGTACGTCAGGGCCCCGATGCCGGGGTTCGGGCGGCGGGCCGCCGGGGGGCGTCTCTGGCATCAAGAAGACGTCAAAGACTGCCGGTTCACGGCAATGTCGACGCGGCCTCTGCTGCGCCAGAATGGTCGTCGAGAGGGCACGGGCATCGCGCCGATGCCTGGACCAGGAAACTTCGAGACATCACGGGGGGATCGATGGGCGAGCCGCCGAAGCCGTCGGCACCCGGGAGAAGGCCCTGGCGGAGGCGACCGCGGTCGGCGAGAAGCTGAAGGCGGAAGCCGCGGGTCTGACCGGGAAGGCGACCGCGATGGCGGCGCTCGACGAGGCGTCCCGTACCCATGAGGAGTACCGGCCGCGTCTGGAGGCGGAGAAGGACATCCGTCCGGCAGGGCTCGAAGTGCAGCGGCAGGTGGCAGAGGCGCAGGCCACGGTCCTCACGACCGGTCCGGGTTCCTGGACGGGTCGGCTCCAGCGGCCCCGGCCGACATTCAAGGGCTGAACGGCGCCGTCAAGAACCGACCGCCCACGGGGGAGCGGTCACAGCAGGGTCCGGTGCCGGCAAACGGGGGAGTTACCGGCACCGGACCCGTATCCACCACGGTACAAGGAGCGGAACGGGATGAGCGCGGGAATCGACCAGGACACGTACGCGGTGTTGCGCGACCGTCTTGTCGCGCAGGCCGGTGAGCTGGCCCGGCGCGCCGAGGCCCTCAACCGGGCGCGGATCACGGAGTTCGGTTCGGGCGAGCTGACGCTGACGGGCACCGGCCGCATCCGCACCGAGAGCAACGGCCTGCCCCGGGACATCGTCGCCGTCGGCGAGGACGTCCTGCTCTTCGGTCGCCACACGAGCACCGCGGGGCGGGCCGAGACCTCGGTCTCCGATGTCTTCACGCTGTACGACCGCGAGCTGAACCCGCTGCCCGAGGGCGCGGTGCCCGGCCTCCTCGACGACCCGGACTTCGTGCGGGAGTTCACCGGCCTGCACCGCTACTTCCGGGGCGCGCGTCTGCTGCGGCTGCGCCGCCTGGACGGCCGTCTCCTCGCTGTCTTCCAGACGGGAGAGCAGGCCGACGACCTCCGCGTCCTGCGCTGGTCCGTGGGACCGGCGGGCGAGACGCGTTTCCTCGACGCCCAGGGCGAGCGCGACCACGTCTTCCCTCCCTCCCACGACGTCGACTGGGTGGAGACGACCCGCGACGACCACGTGCTGGGCCGGCACCCGCACATCTCGCTCGACGGCCTCCTCTTCGTCTCCACGGTCGGCGGGGCGTTGACGGTGAAGACGGAGAACGACACCGAGACCGGCGAAGGTGTCCACAGCGAGGCCGTCGACGAGCCCCTCCAGTCCCTGGCCGACGCGGAGGTCGCGTACGCGACGGTGGGCGCCCTGATCGTGGTGCGCGTCCGCCCGTACAAGGAGGAGACCCGACGCCATCTCGTCTTCAACACCCTGACTGGCACCGTGGTCCGCCTCGACGGCATCGGACAGGCATGCCTTCGGCTGCCCGAGGACGAGGGCGTCGTGTTCCCCGGCGGCTACTGCCTCGCCTCCGGCACGGTGAAGACCTTCGACACGGACTCGGCGCAGCTGACGTTCGAGCGGGCGATCCGCTCACCCAACGGCGAGGACATCCTCTTCGCCTTCCACGCCCAGGAGACGGGCCGGAGCCTTCTCCTCCCGTACAACCTGATCCGCAAGGAGATCGCCACCCCCGTCTCCTGCCGCGGATACGCGCTCCTCGACGACGGGACGATGGTCGTGCTGCGCGCCGAGGACGGGGAGCCCGGCCGCGTGCACCCGGCGCAGATCTGGCGGACGCCGTACGTGGCCGACACCCATGTGACGCCACCGAGCGAGGGGCCGCTGGCCCGGATCGGCAACGCGGACCTCGTCCGGGGCATCTCCGACTGCCTCGCCATCGCCCGGCAGGCCGTCGAGCTGACGCCCACCGGCGCGGTGTACGAGTCGCTGGCCGCCGCGTGCGAGCGCGCCACCGACGTTCACCACTGGCTGGGCGACCCCGAGACGGGCGACCTGCACGGTCCGCTGGCCGAGCTGCGGGGCACCGCCGCGCAGGTCCTCGACGAGTTCGAGACGGTGACCACACTCACCCGGCAGGCGACCGAGGCGCTGGCCGAGTCCGCCCAGCAGATCACCCGGCTGGTCCGGCGCATCCGCGGCGAGGCGCCCGCCACCGCCGAGGAGTGGATCTCAAGGATCACCGAACTGCGCCAGGCCCAGGGGCACCTGGTGACCCTGAAGGAGATGCGGTACGCCGACACGGAGAGGATCGACACCCTCGCCGCGGACGTCGAGGCCGACATCGACTCGGCCGCGCAGCGCGCCGTCGCGTTCCTCCGGCGCGAGGACGCCTTCACCGGCCACCACAGGGAGGCGGAATCGCTCGCCACCGAGGCCGGGGAGCTGACCACCGTCGCCGAGGCGGGCCCCGTCGGCGACCGGCTCGACGAGCGCACCCTCGGGCTGCGGACGCTCAGCGAGATCGTCGCCGGGCTCGACATCGGCGACGCGACCGTACGCACGTCGATCCTGGAGCGGATCGCCGACGTCCTCGGCTCGCTCAACCGCGCCCGTGCCGTTCTCGCCTCTCGGCGTGCCGACCTCCTCGACCAGGAGGGACGGGCGGAATTCGCCGCCGAGCTGGCCCTGCTCGGGCAGGCCGTCACCGGCGCCCTGGCGGCGTCGGACACCCCGGAGCGCTGCGACGACCAGCTCGGCCGCCTCCTGCTGCAGCTGGAGAACCTCGAGTCCCGCTTCGCCGAGCACGACGGCTTCCTGGCCGGCATCGCCGAGAAGCGGACCGAGATCTACGACGCCTTCACCGCCCGCAAGCAGTCCCTCCAGGACACCCGCGCACGCCGCGCGGAGCGCCTGGCGGAATCAGCGGGCCGCGTTCTGGAGGCGATCGCACGGCGGGCCTCCACCCTGGGCGGCCTCGACGAGGTGCACACGTACTTCGCCTCGGACCCGATGGTGGGCAAGGTCCGGCGCATCGCGGCGGAGCTGCGGGAACTCGGCGACCAGGTACGGGCGGAGGAACTCGACGGCCGCCTCGGAGCCGCCCGCCAGGAGGCCGGCCGCGCACTGCGGGACCGTACCGACCTCTTCTCCGACGGCGGCGACACGATCCGGTTCGGCCGGCACCACTTCGCCGTGAACCGGCAGGCCCCGGAACTGACGCTCGTACCGTACGAGGACACCCTCGCCTTCGCGCTGACCGGCACCGACTACCGCGCCCCCGTCACCGACCCGGAGTTCGCCGCGACCCGGCCGTGCTGGAACCGGGCGCTGCCGTCGGAGTCGCCCGAGGTGTACCGCGCCGAGCACCTGGCCGCACGCCTGCTGGCCGAGCACGGCGCGGACGGCCTGGCCGGCGCGGACATCGCCGAGCTCGCCCGGCGGGCGGCCGAGGCCGCCTACGACGAGGGCTACGAGCGCGGCGTCCACGACCATGACGCGACGGCGATCCTGGAGGCGGTGCTCAGGCTCCACGAGGGTGCCGGACTTCTCCGGCACCCGGCGAAGGCGCGCGCGGCCGCCCAGACCTTCTGGGCCCACTCCACCACCGTGACGGCCCGCGACCAGTGGACCCGGCGTGCGGTCTCACTGAACCAGGCCCGTGACCTCTTCGGCTCGGCATCGGCCCTGGACGGGCTCCGGCTGGAGCTGGCCGAGGAGATCGGCGACGCGGCCGCCGCCGACTACCTGATCGCGGAACTGGCCTCCGGTCCGGCGGGCTTCGCCGTCTCCGACCGTGCCCACGCACTGCTGGACAAGTTCCGCCGGGTCGTCGTCGACTCCGTGTACGGCGACACCCTCGCCGCCCTCACGGAGCCGGGCGCGCGCCGGCAGCTTGTCGAGGCATGGCTCACCTCGTACGCGTCGGCCTCCGGAGAGCAGCTCGACGAGGGCGTACTGGCCGAGGCCGTAGCCGTCGAGCTCACCCCGGGCCTCGACCGCTATGAGATGAGCGCCCCGACCACGACGACCGTCACCGGCCTCCTCGGCACCCACCCCCGCGTGGCGGGAAGCACGATGCAGCTGCGCCTGGACGAGTACCTGGCCAGGACGCGGGCCTTCGCCGACGAGGACGTGCCCGCCTTCCGCGCCTACCAGCAGCGCCGGGCCGAGCTCGTCACGGCTGAGCGCGCTCGGCTGCGCGTGGACGAGTACCGGCCCCGCGTCATGTCGTCCTTCGTCCGCAACCGCCTCGTGGACGAGGTCTACCTGCCGCTGATCGGCGACAACCTCGCCAAGCAGCTCGGCGCGACAGGCGACGCCAAGAGGACCGACTCCCACGGCCTGCTCCTGCTCCTCTCCCCGCCCGGCTACGGCAAGACGACACTGATGGAATACGTCGCCGACCGCCTCGGCCTGCTCCTGGTCAAGGTCGACGGCCCCGCTCTCGGCCAGGACACGACCTCCCTCGACCCCGCCGACGCGCCCGACGCCGCCGCCCGCCGGGAACTGGAGAAGATCGCCTTCGCGCTCGCGGCGGGCAACAACGTGCTCCTGTACGTGGACGACATCCAGCACACCTCGCCGGAGTTCCTGCAGAAGTTCATCCCGCTCTGCGACGCCACCCGCACGCTGGACGGCCACGACCTGCGCGGCAAGCGCTTCGCGGTCTGCATGGCCGGAAACCCGTACACGGAGTCCGGGCAGCGCTTTCGGGTGCCGGACATGCTCGCCAACCGGGCCGACGTGTGGAACCTCGGCGACGTGCTGACCGGCAAGGAGGACGCCTTCGCACTCAGCTTCGTCGAGAACGCCCTCACGTCCCACCCCGTCCTCGCCCCGCTGGCGGGCCGCGACCGCGCCGACCTGGAGCTCCTGACCCGCCTGGCGGCGGACGACCCGACAGCGCGCCGTGACCGGCTCACGCACGCCTACGCCCCCGCCGAACTCGACCGTGTCCTCGCCGTCCTGCGTCACCTGCTGACCGCCCGCGAGACCGTTCTCGCCGTCAACGCGGCTTACATCGCCTCCGCCGCCCAGTCCGACGACGCCCGCACCGAACCGCCCTTCCGGCTCCAGGGCTCGTACCGGAACATGAACAAGATCGCAGCCCGCCTCTCACCCGCCATGAACGACGCCGAACTCGCCGCCGTCATCGACGACCACTACACCGCCGAGGCCCAGACCCTCACCAACGACGCCGAGGCCAACCTCCTCAAGCTCGCCGCGCTGCGGGGCACCCTCACGGCCTCGCAGGCCGTCCGCTGGTCGGACGTCACCGCCGCCTACACGCGCACCCAGGCGCTCGGCGGCGCCGGTGAGGACCCCCTGATCCGGGCGGTCGCCGCCCTCGGCCTGCTCGCCGACCGCATCACGGCCGTCGAAACGGCGATCACCCGGGCGGCGGACCCTCGTCATCTCCTCGCGCGCCCGGCCGGACGGCACGCCGCGTCGCGGTTGCGTGGAGACGAGGCGGAGAACTGACGCATGAACATGTGCATGGACCCGTACGCTCCTGACCTGCGGAGATAAGTGCACTGTGAACGGACAGTGTGTCCGGATAACGGTCACATCACGCTTGCTGGGATTTTCGAAGATCACCGTACGTTATGTGATGTCCATCACGCTGCGCGGGGCGGATGTCGTGGTAGGAATGCGCAACTTCGCAGGTGGCACCACCCCTCGCCACTCCTGCGAAGTGCCGGCACGCACCGGCAGCACGACCAAGGTGATCACGTTCCGAGTCCGTGGACGTCGACCCTCGAGTCGCCGATCGGACAACGGCGTTCGCTCAAAGCCCGCACACCCACCGGCAGCCTCCCGCACGCCGGTCCTGCGTTACTGAGGTCCCCACCGTGTCACTCGATTCCTTCACTCAGTCCGTCGACAAGGCTGTCAGCGGATTCTTCGAGCCCATAGCCAAATGGCTGGGCGAGGTCGTCTTCTACTCCGTTCCTGTCGGGGGTACGGAGCTTCCCCTCATCGTTGCCTGGCTCGTCGTCGCCGGTCTGGTCTTCACCGGCTGGTTCGGCTTCGTGCAGCTGCGCAAGTTCAAGCTCGCCGTGAACGTGGTGCGGGGCAAGTACGACGAGAAGGGGTCGACCGGTGAGGTCAACCACTTCCAGGCGCTGACCGCCGCCGTCTCCGGCACCGTGGGCCTCGGCAACATCGCCGGTGTGGCCGTCGCCGTCTCCATCGGTGGCCCCGGCGCCACGTTCTGGATGATCCTCTGCGGTCTCCTCGGCATGGCGACGAAGTTCGTCGAGGTCACCCTCGGTGTGAAGTACCGCGAGGTGCACGCCGACGGCACCGTCTCCGGCGGCCCGATGCACTACCTGCCCAAGGGTCTCGCCGAGCGCTTCGGCAAGAACGGCAAGACGCTCGGCAAGGTCCTCGCCGTCCTCGCCTCGTTCTTCGTGCTGTTCTTCGGCCTGTTCGGCGGCAACCTCTTCCAGGTCAACCAGTCCTACGCGCAGCTGGTCTCCGTCACCGGCGGCGAGAGCGGCCTGATGGGCTCCTCCGCGGGCGCGCTGTTCTTCGGCATCCTGATCGCTGCGCTCGTCGGCATCGTGCTCCTCGGCGGCATCCGTTCGATCGCCTCCGTCACCAGCAAGCTCGTCCCCGCGATGGCCGGTATCTACATCGCCGCCTGCCTCGTCGTCATCCTGGTGAACGTCACCGCCGTTCCTGCCGCGGTCTCCACGATCATCGAGGGCGCCTTCAACCCGCAGGGCGTCGCCGGCGGTGTGCTCGGCGCGCTGATCATCGGTTTCAAGCGGGCCGCGTTCTCCAACGAGGCCGGTCTCGGCTCCGCCCCGATCGCGCACTCCGCGGTCAAGACCAAGCACCCCGCGAGCGAGGGCCTGGTCGCCCTGCTGGAGCCGTTCATCGACACGGTCGTCATCTGCACCATGACCGCCCTGACCATCGTCATCGCCAACCCGGCCAGCTATGTCGAGGTCCGCGAGGGTGGTGACTCCATCGGCGGCGTCACGATCACGTCCGACGCCTTCGGCACCGTCCTGCCGTGGTTCCCGTACATCCTGACCATCGCGGTGATGCTGTTCGCGGTCTCCACGGTGCTGACCTGGGGCTACTACTGCATGAAGGCCTGGACGCACCTCTTCGGCCGCAGCAAGGTCAGCGAGGTGACCTTCAAGGTCTTCTACACCCTGTTCGCGGTGGCCGGCTCGCTGCTGACCCTGCAGACGCTGATCGACATGGCGGACGCGGTGCTGTTCATGCTGGCGGTCATCAACATCATCGGCCTCTACCTCCTCGCCCCGATCGTCAAGCGGGAGCTGAACACCTTCCTCGCCTTCGTGAAGAAGCGTGAGTCCGGCCTCGACGCGGACGACGACGAAGACCAGGAGCCGGTGAAGACCACCGTCTGACCGCCCCCGCGGCCCGGCTTCCGAAGGGCCCTGTCCCCACCTCGCGCCTTGGTGGGGACAGGGCCCTTCAGCGTGTTCCAGCAGGTGAGAGACGCCTGGTGAGGCTCCCGCGCGCCCGATAGGGTGTAAACAACGCGTCAAACGGAATGACGCTGGTGTGCCGGGAAGTCTGGTCGGCGTCCGAGGGCCCGTGTGCCCGTTTGTCGACATCCCCCGGAGGCCCGCCCCATGACGCAGTCACGTCCCCGCAAAGTGATCTTCGGTCTGCTGCCCTGGCCCGAACGCCAAGCCGTCGCCGAAGCCCTGCGCACGGAGACGGTCGGCGGCCTGGTCCTCCTAGCGGCGGCCGTCGTCGCGCTCGTCTGGGCCAACAGCCCGTGGAGCGCGGCGTACGAGTCCGTACGGAACTTCCACTTCGGCATACCCGCCCTCGGTCTGGACCTGTCGGTCGCCCACTGGACCGCCGACGGCCTCCTCGCGGTCTTCTTCCTCGTCGCGGGCATTGAGCTGAAGCGCGAGCTCGTCGTCGGTGAACTGCGCACGCCGGCCACGGCCGCACTCCCCGTGGTCGCCGCACTGTGCGGCATGGTGGTTCCGGCCGCGCTGTACGTTCTCGTCGCGGCGGGCGGAGGGGGCAGCCTGGACGGCTGGGCCGTCCCGATGGCCACGGACATCGCCTTCGCCCTCGCCGTCCTCGCGGTGATCAGCACTCATCTGCCGTCCGCGCTCCGGGCGTTCCTGCTCACCCTCGCCGTCGTGGACGACCTCGGCGCGATCCTCATCATCGCGGTCTTCTTCACCTCGGACCTCAACTTCTGGGCGCTGGGCGGGGCGTTCATCGGCCTGGTCGTCTTCTACGCCCTCCAGCGCTTCCGGGTGCGCGGCTGGTGGTGGTACGTGCCGCTCGGCGTCGCCGTCTGGGCCCTGATGTACAACTCCGGCGTCCACGCCACCGTTGCGGGCGTGGCCATGGGCCTCATCCTGCGCACCACCCGCGACAAGGGCGAGGCCGCGTCCCCGGGCGCGCGGGTCTCCCACCTCGTCCACCCCTTCTCCGCGGGCGTCGCCGTCCCCCTCTTCGCCCTCTTCGCCGCCGGCGTCGGCATCTCGGGCGCCGCGCTGGGCCACGTCTTCACCGACCCCGAACCCCTCGGCGTCGTCGTCGGCCTCGTCGTCGGCAAGATCCTCGGCATCTTCCTCGGCACCTACCTCGCCGCCCGCTTCACGCGTGCACAGCTCAACCCCGATCTCGCCTGGGCCGACGTGTTCGGTCTCGCCACCCTGGCCGGCATCGGCTTCACCGTCGCCCTCCTCATCGGCGAACTGGCCTTCCCGAACGCGGCCGAGGGCGAGCACATCAAGGCCGCCGTCCTGATCGGCTCCCTCACCGCCGCCGTCCTCGCCGCCGTGATCCTGCGCCGTCGCAACCGTGTCTACAAGCGCCTGTACGACGCGGAGGAGCGCGACGACGACGCCGACGGCATCCCCGACATCTACCAGGACAGCGGACGAGCGGGCACCGGCCGGTGACCACGCAGGACGCGGGACCCGCACTCCTCGGCACGGCTCTCGTGGCCGCCGTCCAGATCATTCGCACCGCTTCCGCTTCCGCTTCCGCCGAAAGGCACGGCTGCCCGCGGTGAGTACGGATCCGCCGCCGACCACCAGGTAGGCGAGGGGCGGACTTGCCGAGCACCGGCAAGTCCGCCCCGCTCTCGTTGCGTGTCAAGGGCCTGTCAATAATGCGTAAGGACCGTATAAGATCCGTACCGGTGTGCCGGGAAGTCTGGTCGGCGAACAGAGGAGACGTCTCTGTTCTCACCTGCCGACAGGGGGACTTCTGCCATGGTGCTCGTCGCTGTCTTCGGAGCCGCGCTACTCGTCGCGGTGCTCCTCTCCGGGCTCGCCGCCCGTACCGTCCTGTCGACCTCGCTGCTCTTCCTCGTCGGCGGGGCGCTGGTCAGCGACGGGTTCCTCGGGCTGATCCACATCACGCCCGAGAGCGAGATCGTGTCGGTCACCGCCGACCTGGCCCTGTTCGCCGTGCTGTTCACGGACGGCATGCACGTCTCGTTCGCCAAGCTGCGCGCCAACTGGCGCAATCCGGTACGGGCCCTGGGTCTGGGGATGCCGCTCGCATGCGTGGGGATGGCCCTGATCACCCACTACCTGGTGGGTCTGGACTGGACGACGTCCTTCCTGGTCGGAGCCGTTCTCGCGCCGACCGACCCGGTGTTCGCCTCGGCGATCGTGGGTCGCAAGGAGGTTCCCGCCCGACTGCGTGAACTCCTCAACGTGGAGAGCGGCATCAACGACGGGCTCGCCCTCCCCGTCGTCCTGATCCTCATCGCCGCCGCCGGCCCGACCTCACCCCACGCGGAGGCGTCCTTCGGGAAGATCGGCCTGGAGCTGGGGCTCGGTCTCGCCTTCGGCGTGGCTCTGCCGCTGCTCGTCGCCCTGCTCACCCGGGTGAGGTTCCTCGGCGCCGAGCCCAAGCTCCAGCCGCTGTTGCCGCTGGCCACCGGCGTCATCCTCTACGCCGCCTGCCACCTCACCCATGCCAACCCCTACCTCGCCGCGTTCTCCGCGGGCGCGGTCCTCGCGGCCGTCTCGCCGGAGTCCCACAAGGCGTTCGAACCCCTGGGCGAGTCGCTGGCCGAGCTCGCCAAGTTCGCGGCCCTGCTGGTGTTCGGCGCACTGCTGACCCCGCAGCTCTTCGGGGAGCTGTCCTTCGGCGGGTACGTGGCGGTGGTCCTCGCGATCGCACTGGTCCGGCCGGGTTCGCTGCTGCTGTCGCTGTGGGGGACGCGGATCGACCGCCGGGAGAGGCTGGTCGCGGCCTGGTTCGGTCCGAAGGGATTCGCGTCGGTGGTCTACGGGCTCCTGGTCCTCCAGGCGGGCATCCCGCAGGGGCAGGAGGCGTACACGCTGATCGCGGTCTGCATCGCCTTCTCGATCATCGCCCACAGCAGCACGGACGTCCCGATCGCCCGTCTCTTCCAGGTCGACGACCTCGTCGAGGCCGGCGGTGAGCGGACGCAGGCCCGCTCGGAGGCCGCCGACGTGGCAGCGGGGGCCCCTGCGCGCAGATGACCTCGCCGGCGTCGTGGCCGACCGTCTCGATCACGAACTCCGCGCGAGCACGGCCGCGTCGACGGTCACCGCCCCGCCGCCCCGCCGCCCCGGCGCTGTGTCGCCCCGGCGCCATACCGCCCTCGCGCCTGACGGCGGCTCCATGCCGCTGACCGCCTCGGCACCCGACCCCACCAAGGAGCGTTCGTGAACAACGACGACGAGCCCGTCTTCAAGAAGAGCGCATGGGGGACGAACCGTTACTACTACAACCCGAACAACCCCATCGGTCTCTTCCTGATCTTCGCCAGCGTGGCCCTGGTCATCGTGATGATGGTGATGATGGAGAACCGTGCGGGCCCTTTCGCGCCCCCCTCGACCCCCACCTGGAGCCCGCCCGCGTACGACGAGCCGTGGACCTTCTCGCCTCGCCCGCAGGCCCCCGACTCTCCGCCTACCGCGCAGCCGTGAGACGCGTCAGCGGTCTGCGGCCTCCGAGCGGATCCGCCCGCCTTCCTCCGGGGAGGGGAACCGGCGCCCTCGGAACAGTGGGCCGAGACCGCCCGGTTGTTCCGGCTGCCCGGCCGCGGCTGTGGGGACCACCGGGATCGGGCGGCCGTCACGCGTGGTCGGACGACACCGCCCGGGAACTCGACGCGTGGGCGGCTCGTCATTCGGTGACGCGGACCGCGAGCGCCGGGCGGATGGCGGCCGCCCGGCGGGCCGGCCCGATCGTGGCCAGGAGGGACGCGGCGAACGTGGCTGCCGCCAGGCCGCCGATACTCGTCCATTCGACCGGGAAACCTCCTTCGAGGCCTTCGAACGCCGCGCTGTTGGTGTACATCAGCCAGGTCGTCAGCACACCCAGCAGGGATCCGAGCACGATTCCCTCCACCGCGACGAAGGCGCTCTCCCACAGGAAGGATCGCTCGACGGTACGTGCTCGGAAGCCGAGGGCCCGCAGGATGCCGATGGTGCGTCGGCGTTCGCGAACGGCGCGGACCATGACGACGCCGAGGCCGGTGATGCCCACGCCGAGGCCCAGGGCGAGGAAGCCCTGCATGAGGCGGAAGAAGGCGGTGCTGGAGTCGAACTGCCGGCGGATGTCCGACTCGATGGGTGTGGCGACCAGGCTGGACGAGAGCTGCTCGCCCTGCAGTCGGGTCGCCAGGGCGTCGGGGGAGGTTCCGGGGGCGGTACGCACCAGCGCGGACGCGTTCTGGGCCTGGGCGCCGAAGAGCGCGCGCATGCCGCGCTCGCCCGTCACGACGGGGTACGTGGTCGAACTGGCGCCGGTGCCCGGGTAGAAGACCAGCCCGTTGCTGAGGACGCCGGCGATGACCTTCTGTTCGCTGCGGCCCGTCCGGGGATCCGTCAGAGTGAGGGTGTCCCCGGGGTCGTAGTAGTCGCCGGCCGGACCGCCGGTGCTGCCGAAGAAGCCGTCGATCACGACGTAGCGGGGATCGCTCGCGAGCGCACGCCAGACCGAGGGGTCGTCCGCCAGGCCCGGCAGGCGCTCCCGGAACGTGATGCCGGTGATCGCCCCGTCGGGTACGCCGACTACCGCGGTGTCCAGCGGTCGAGGGCTGCGGTTTCCCGGATCCGTCGCCCGCCCCGTGGCGTTGAGCAGCGGTGTCACGGCGGCGATCCCGGCGGCCGACGGGCCGCCACGGAGGTCGGGAACCAGCCGGTCTCCCGCGACCTGGGGGTTGTAGTCCAGGCGCAGGGAGTAGCCGGCGGTGGCGTCGGCGACGACTCCGTCGACTCCGGCGCGCAGGACGCCCGAGATCTCCGTCAGGAGCACGAGGACGAACACGATCAGCGTGTACATCACCAGCGTCGCGCCGGTCCTGAACCGCTTGGCCAAGGGGTACGCGACCGCGAGCCGCGCCGCCAGGCCGCCCTCCGTAGGGCGCTGGAGCAGCCGCCGTACCGGGCGGAGCAGCGTCTTCTGGTTGTCGCTGACGAGAATCACGGCGGAGAAGGCGGCCAGAGCGCCCTGGATGACGTACACGGACATGGAGGGCGTGTCGAAGATCCGGGGACGTACGACGGGGGCCAGAAGCGTCCAGGCGAGCACGGCTCCGGCGACCAGGGTGGTGACCGTGTGGCGGGGGAGGACACGCAGCAGCGCCGGAGTGGCGAAGGCGAGGGCGAGGGCCGGCATGAGGTACGTCGCGTCGGGCTGGCTCCGCGCCACGGCCGGGACGGCCGCGAACGCGCACAGCACGGCCAGGGCGGTGGAGACGGCGAGCACACGGCGGCGTGGCCCCTGTCCGGGCGTGGCGGGGAGGTCGCGGATCGCGGCGATGATGTTGAACCTGCTGATGCGCACGCTGGTCGCGAGGATCGCGCCGAAGGCGATGAGCAGGCCCATGGCCAGTCCGTTGAGGACGCTCGTGGGAGTGACGGCGAACACGATCCGGATGCTGCTGCCACCGACCGACCAGCCCTGGAAGATCTGCGCCGCCACCACGGCGACGCCCCAGCCCACGGCCACCCCGACGGCCACGCCCGGCAGCGCGGACAGCAACGCGTAGGCCGCCCCTTCGAGGGTGAAGGACCCGACCAGCCGCGAGCGCTTCATCCCCACCGCCCGCACCATGCCCATCTGGGACTTCCGCTCCTCTCCGAGCATCACGAAGATGTTCACCAGCAACAGGGCGCCCGCGATGATGCTGAAACTGCCGATCATGAGGAACAGGGCTCCGAGGGAGTCGCCTGCCTGCCTGGCGTCCCGCAGAACGGTGTGCTTCGGCGTCTCGATCGCCGTCTGGTCGGCGAGCGGGCCCAGAGCCTGCCGGATGTCGGCGCTCACCCGGTCCGTCAGGGCTTCGCCGCTTTCGACGCCGCCCCGATTGGACACGAAGGTGACCGAGCGCGGCTCCGCACCGGCGACCCGCGCGGCGGAGTCCAGGGCCTCCGGTGGCAGGAACACGTCGCGGTTCAGCCTGCCGCCCAGGCCCACACCGGCAAGGCCCTGCTCCGGGACCACCCGCTCGACCCGGTACGTCTGCGGCGCACCGAACAGATACACCGTGATCGGATCACCGGCTCCCACGCTCAGGGACCGGGCCAGCGGCTCGTTGACCACCACCTGGCCCGGCTTCGGGTTCGGTCCGCCGAGGCCGGAGTCCCCACCCGCCGAGCCGAAGCGCGATGCCTCGTCGAAGTCCATCTGCCAGGCCAGGACGCGCGGTTCGGCGACCGTCCGGTCACCGCTACCCCCGACGGCCGACGCCTGGGCGGCTCGGGCGTGCAGAACTCCGTCGACGTCCGGATCGCCGGCCAGGACCGCCAGTCGTTCGGAGACGGCCCGCCCGGCCGGTCCGGGAGGTGCGACCACTCGCTCGTCCACCGGCCCCAGGGTCCGGTACGCCTCCTGCCGTACGGAGAAGTTCAGGGTGTCGCCGACGACCAGGGCCCCGATGACGATGGCCGTGCCGAGCATCGATCCGCCGATCACCAGAGCCGCCTCGGTGCGCCTGCGGGCGACCTGCCGGAAGGCCAGCCGACGTGAAACCGGCTGCCGGACGGCGACCAGCACCAGGGTCGCGAGGGCGAGGGCCAGGACGGTGAGGAGCGGGACGAGGAGGTTCGGGTACATCGTCAGCCCCGCGGGACGTCGGAGTCCGCGGCGGGCGCGGTGACGGCCTGGCGTACGTCGTCCACGAGGCGCCCGTCGCGCATCCGGATCAGTCGGGGGACGCGCGCGCCGATCGCGCTGTCGTGGGTGACCAGGACGATCGTCTGGCCCTCGTCCCGGTTGAGTTCGCACAGCAGGTCCATGACCTGGTCGGCCATGGCGCTGTCGAGGTTGCCCGTCGGTTCGTCCGCCCACACGATCGCCGGGCGTCCGGCCAGCGCGCGGGCGATGGTCACCCGCTGCTGTTCACCCCCGGACATCTCGCTCGGCCGGTGCTCGACCCGGTGGGCGAGGCCGACCCGGTCGAGCATGTCCGTCGCCCTCTGACGTGCTTCGCGCGGCCGGGTGCCCACGAGCAGCAGGGGCAGTTCGACGTTCTCCACCGCGGAGAAGACCGGGATGAGGTTGAACGCCTGGAAGACGAAGCCCATGGTGTGGGCACGGTGCTCCGTGCGTGCCGCGTCCGACATCGCGAACAGGTCGTGGCCGTCGACCTCCACCCGGCCGCCGTCGATGTCGTCGAGCCCCGACAGACAGTTCAGCAGCGTGGTCTTTCCGGAACCGGACGGTCCCATGACCCCCACCATCTCGCCGTGGCGCACGAGGAGGTCCAGGTCGAGCAACGCGGTGACCTCCACCGAGCCCGTTCGGTAGATCTTGCGTACCCCGGTGGCGACGAGGAGCGCCTGATCGGTGTTCATGCCACCCATACCAGCCTCAGGAAGGGATGTGAGGCTACGGCCACCCAGGCCCGGAAGGAGGGCCGAAGGGCCCAATCGCCGGGTGACCGTGAGGCCCGCCGGAGCGGCTCCGCCACCGCGTTCAGGTGTCCGCGGTCGCCCGGGCGCGTCGCCGGACCGTGGTGGAGGCCAGGACTCCGGCGCCCGTCGCGGTGACGGCGAGGAGGACGAACCCCCACGTGTAGTCGTGCGCTACGCTCTCCACCGTTCCCATCACGAGAGGCGGGAAGAAGCCTCCGAGACCGCCCGCGGCCCCGACCACTCCGGTCACAGAGCCGACGCGCTCGGCGGGAACCAGACGTGCGACGAGCGCGAAGACCGCCCCGGACCCGGCCCCGAGGCCGACGGCCATGCCGAGGAACGCCCCCGTTCCCACGGGAATCAGTTCCGTCTCGAACGCCGCGACCAGCGCACACGCGGAGACGAGCCCGTACGAAACCGTCAGCACGGGTACGGGACGGATACGGTCCGACAGCCAGCCGCCCACCGGCCGCATCGCCACGGCGATGACGACGAATCCCGCTGTCCTCAGCGCCGCGTCGGAGCGGCCGAGGTCGTAGGCGCGGGTGAGATACGTCGGCAGATAGACACTGAACGCGACGAACCCGCCGAAGGACACGGCGTACAGGAACGCCAGCTGCCAGCTGGCCGACATACGTACGGCCGAGGCGGTACGGGACAACAGCGACCCCTTCGCCGTCGCCCGCCCCGGCTTGTCGCGGAGCAGGAACCAGGCCGTCGCGGCGTACACGGCGAGGCAGGCCGCCACGAGATCGAAGGGGAAGGCTCGTCCTACGGAGTCGGCCAGCTGGACGGTGGTGAAGGCCGAGAGCGCCGTTCCGCCGGTGCCGATCCCGAAGATCCCGAGGGCGGCGCCCCTGCGCGCGGGCGGGTACCAGGCGTTGACGAACGGTACGCCGACGGCGAATGTCGTTCCCCCGAGCCCGAGGAGGAAGCCGCCCGCGAGCACCTCGGCCAACGAGTCTGCCAGGTGACCCAGGTAGAGCACAGGGACGATCGTCAGAGCCGCGACGAGAGGGAAGACGCGGTGCGCGCCCCAGCGGTCCGTCAGCGCCCCCGCCGGGATCCGGCCGAGCGAGCCGACCACCACGGGCACGGCCACCACCAGCGACTGCTCGAAGGAGCTGAGGCCGAGGTCGTCGCGGAGCCGTGGTCCGAGGGGGGCCAGCAGCGCCCACGCCCAGAAGCAGAGCGCGAACCCGATCGTGGCGAGCAGCAGCATCTGCCACGGTTGCGGCGCGTTCGCGACCGGCCGGCTACGCGTGTTCCGGACCATGGTGGCCTCTCGGCAGTGTTCCGCACGGGCGGCGTGAGTCCTGCTGTCTCCCACCCTCCGGCCGTCGGGACCCCGGCTCCATGGGCCACTCGTTCTCTTCCCGTGACCGTCCGGCCCCCGGTCAGGGACCGGACGGCCCTGTGCGCCGCCGGGGTCTCCCCGCGCGGCACGGAACCGTGAGCCCCGTGACCGGCTGGGATGCGGGCGGGGGGCGGCCCGGTCACCCTGGGAGCATGAGGATGTCCGGGGAGCCGGGCCGACGCTCGGACGCGCTCCGTGAGCTGACCGCTCGGCACGGAGCGCGCGGAGGACTGTTGCCGGCCGCGCTGGAGCGTGCCAGGGCGGGTTCCGCCGAAGGGCCCGAGGCATGGGCACCCCGCGTCGCGGAGGCAGGCGGACTGCCGGCCGCCGCGGGGCTCGGCCCTGCCACGTTCTTCGCCGATCTCGCCGCCCCGCGCGGCGAGCGGCATGTGCGCGTGTGTACCGCGACGGCGTGTTTCGCAGCGCGGGGCGGGCGGCACCTGGCCGAGGTCGAAAGCGCCCTCGGAGTGGTGGCCGGAACGGTCGACGAGGCGGGTGCCACCTCGCTGCAGACCGTGCACTGTCTCGGCTACTGCTACGCGGGCCCCGCCGCTCTCGACGGGACCCTGCCCCGCACGGGCCCGGACCTGGCCGACCAGCTCGGCGGGCGCACGGAGCCGCGCGCGCCCGCCATCCCCGTGGCGGACACCACCGGGGCGCCCGTCCTGCTCGCCGGAATCGCGGCAGGGCAGTCCGCCTGGGACGTGTGGCGCGACGTGAGGGCCGGGTTGCGGCCCGAGGACGTACGGGAGGAGACCGCCGCCTCGGGACTGCGCGGGCGCGGCGGCGCCGGATTCCCGGTAGCCGCCAAGTGGGCCGCCGTGGCGGGAACGCCGGACACCGTCGTCGTCGCCAACGGGGACGAGGGCGACCCCGGCTCGTACGCCGACCGGCTGCTCATGGAGGAGGATCCCGA
The DNA here is from genome assembly GCF_042668715.1 of Streptomyces sp. NPDC057271. Classification (NCBI taxonomy): domain Bacteria; kingdom Bacillati; phylum Actinomycetota; class Actinomycetes; order Kitasatosporales; family Streptomycetaceae; genus Streptomyces; species Streptomyces sp. NPDC057271. Next base: position 14,714 of record NZ_JBHUYJ010000050.1, on the reverse strand, counting down.
GCGCGTCCTCGTGGGGCTGGCCCTGGCCTGTTTCGCCTGCGGAGCCCGGCGCGGGACCGTCCTCGTGCGCTCCGAGTACCCGAGAGCGATGGCCCGGCTGCGCAGGGCGGTGGACCGCGCGACGGCGGCGGGGGACCTGGCCCCGTCCGTCGAGGCGGCCGGGCCGGCGCCCTTCGTCGAGATCGTCGAAGGAGCCGGTTCCTATGTGGCCGGCGAGGAGACCGCCCTCATCTCCCGCCTCGAAGGCGCGCGCGGCTGTGCGCGCCCTCGGCCCCCGTACCCCACGGACCGTGGCCTGTGGGACACGCCGACGGTGGTCAACAACGTGGAGACCCTCGCCGCAGTGCCCTGGATCGTCGCCCACGGCGGAGCGTCCTACGCCCGGCGCGGGGTACCGGACGAGACCGGCACCAAACTCGTCTGCCTCTCCGAGCGGTTCACCCGTCCCGGCGCCTACGAGGTCGAGCTCGGCACTCCTGTCGGCGAGATCGTCACCCGGTACGGGGGCGCCCTGAAGGACGGCCGCGAGCTCGTCGCCCTCCAGATCGGCGGGCCGCTCGGCGGCTTCCTCGCCGGGCACACGCTCGACGTCCCGCTCACCACGGCGGCGCTCACCGAGCACGGTGCCGCACTCGGTCACGCCGGCATGGTCGCCTTCGATGCCGACACCGATCCCTACGCACTCCTGCGGCACGTCTGGGAGTTCGCCGCCGACGAGAGCTGCGGAGCCTGTTCGCCCTGCCGGGTCGGCACCAGGCGAGGACTCGAACTCGCCCAGGGCCGCGGCGGGCCCGGGGAGTCCTACGAACGACTGGCGCGGCTGATGGGCGAGGCGAGCCTCTGCGCCTTCGGCCGCCGCGTTCCCGCCGCCGTCCGCAGCCTGGCCCGCGCCTACGGGCCGGCCCTGGAAGGATGGGACCGATGATCCGGCTCCAGGTCGACGGGGTGCGGGTCGAACTGCCCGCCGACGCCTCACTGCTCGACGCGGCACGTGCCGTCGGGGCCGAACTGCCCGCCCTCTGCCACGACGACCGCCTCCGGCCGGCAGGCTCCTGCCGGACCTGTCTGGTCCGCGCCGACGGGCGGACCGTCGCCGCCTGCGTCACGCCCGCGACGCCGGACATCGAAGTCGACACCCTCGACGAGGACGTGCGCAATTTGCGCCGCGACGCGGTCGTCCTCATCGCCTCGGCGCTCCCGCCGCACGCACTCGCCGACCACGCGCACAGTGAACTGACCGAGGCGTGCCGGGCCTTGGGGATCCCCGCGGACACGGCGGCCGCCGACCCCACGCGCGGGCGGGACGAGAGCCACCCGTACGTCCATCTCGACCGCGACCTGTGCATCGCCTGCGGGCGCTGCGTCCGGATGTGCTCCGACGTCCAGGGCACGTTCGCGCTCACCCTCACCGGACGCGGTGCCGACACCGTCGTCGCCCCGGGTACCGGCGGCCCTTGGGCCGACTCCGACTGCGTCTCCTGCGGCGGCTGCGTCGACACCTGCCCGACGGGGGCGATCACCCAGCCCGGACCTGGTAGGGGCCTCACCTCGCGGCACGCCCCCAGTGACCGCGTGCGCACCACCTGCGGCTACTGCGGAGTCGGCTGCACCCTCGACGTCGTCGTCCGCGAGGACCGTGTGGCCGCCGTGCTGCCCGCCCGGGACGGGCCTGTCAACCGGGGCCACGCCTGCGTCAAGGGCCGCTTCGCGTACGGATACCTCGGCTCCGCGGACCGTCTCACCGAGCCCCTGGTCCGCGAGGACGGCCGACTGCGACCGGCGTCCTGGGACGAGGCGGTGACCCGCATCGCCGACGGACTGCGCACGGCCCTCCGTGACGGTGGTCCCGACTCGGTCGCCGCGATCTCCTCCGCCCGTGCCACGAACGAGGAGAACTACCTCGTACAGAAGTTCCTGCGGACCGTCATCGGCACCAACAACGTCGACAACTGCTCCCGCCTCTGCCACGCACCCTCCGCCGCAGGACTCACCGCCTCCTTCGGACGTGCCGGCGGCACCGACCCCTTCGACGACGTCGAGACCGCCGACTGCCTCCTGGTCGTCGGCGCCAATCCCGTCGAAGCCCACCCCGTCGTCGGTGCCCGCCTCCTCCAGCGGGCACTCGCGGGCGCCGCCCTGATCGTGGCCGACCCCCGTGCCGTGGGCCTCGCCCGCCATGCCGACGTGCACCTGCGCCCCCGCCCCGGCACGAACGTCGCCCTCTTCCACGGCCTCGCCCATGTCCTCCTCGACGAAGGCATGACCGACCCGGGCTTCCTCCGCGACCGCGCCACCGGACTGGAGGAACTCTCCGGCCTGCTGGCCGACTACCCGCCCGAGCGGGTCGCCGGCATCACCGGCGTCCCCGCCGACGACATCAGGAAGGCCGCTCGACTCTACGGCCGCTCGGAGCGACCGGCCGTCGTGTACGGGCTCGGGGTCACCGAGCACCTTCACGGCACCGACGGCGTCCGGACCCTGGCGAACCTCCCCATCCTGCGGGGCGCCGTCGGCGGCACCGGCCGGGGGTTCGGCATCAGCCCCCTGCGCGGCCAGAACAACGTCCAGGGCGCGTCCGACATGGGCGCCCTGCCCGACCTGCTCCCCGGCTACGGCCGTGTCACCGACCCGGAGGCCCGCGCTCGCGCCGAGGCGGTGTGGGGCCGGCCGGTCCCACGGACCCCAGGGCTGCGCATCCCCGAGATGTTCGCCGCGGCCCGGGAAGGCCGGCTGCGAGCGCTGTGGATCATCGGTGAGGACGTGTGCGCGACCGATCCCGACAGCCGGCGGGTCGCGGAAGCCCTCGACGCCTGTCCGCTCGTCGTCGTGAACGAGCTCTTCCTCGGCGAGACCGCCCAGCACGCCGATGTCGTCCTGCCCGTGGCCTCCTGGCTGGAGAAGGACGGGACCTTCGTCAACTTCGACCGCCGCTTCCAGCGCGTACGTCCGGCCGTACCTCCGCCCGGTGCGGCGCGCTCCGACTTCGAGGTCGTGCACGCCGTCGCCGGTGCCCTCGGTGCCGACCTGGGCTGCCCCACCCCGGCGGCGGCACTCACCGAGTGCGGACGGGTGACACCCCTCTTCGCCGGACTCTCGCACGAGCGGATCGACCGGGAGGGGGCTGTGCCCTGGCCCTGCCCCGCGCCGGACCGGCCGGGCGAACGGACTCTGTACGCCGACGAGTTCGCGACGGCCGACGGACGCGCCCACCTGTGCCCGGCCCCCTATCTGCCGCCCGGCGAGGAACCGGACCAGGAGTATCCGCTGGTGCTCGTCACGGGTCGCCGATGGGCCCACTACAACTCCGGGAGCATGACCCGGCGCGGCGGCAACCTCCTTCTCGACGCGCATGACCGGCTGGACCTGCACCCCGAGGACGCCGCCCGCTACGGCCTGCGGGACGACACCCCCGTCACCGTCGAGAGCCGCCACGGACAGGCGCGACTCGTCGCCCGCGTCGGGACGGAACTCGCTCCGGGGCAGGTCTTCTGCGCGTTCCACTTCCCGGCCAGCGGCGTCAACTCCCTCACCTCGGAGCACGCCGACACCGTGACCTCGTGTCCGGAGTACAAGGTCACGGCGGTACGGTTGCGGCCGGCGGCGTCCGACGACTGACCGGCGCCGAGTTCAGGAGTGGGGCACCAGGGCCACGGGCGCCGGGCTGTGGTGCAGCACCGCGTGGGCCACGCTGCCGATGTGCGAGCCCAGCGCGGAGTGGCGAGTACGCCGACCCACCACCAGGAGCGCGGCGTCCCCGGCCGCCCCGACCAGTTCGAGGCCGGCCGATCCGACCACCACGCGGCCGGCGGCCTTGACGTCGGGGTACTTCGCGCGCCAGGGATCCATCAGCTTCTCGAGCGAATGCCCGATCTCCGGCGCCACGGCGGCGGAGATGTCCGGGACCATGGCGGGTCCCAGTGCCGCGTGGAGCGGGAGCTGCTGCGCGTACACGACGTGGACCTGGGTCCGGCGCCGGGCGGCTTCCTCGAAGGCGAAGCCCAGGACGGCGTCCACGGGCTGCCGCACATCGCTGCCGACCACGACGGGCCCCGTCGGAGTGCTCGCCCCGCCGACAGCCCGTACCAGGACGACGGGCCGCTCGACGGCACCGGCGACGGTCAGGCCGACGGAGCCGAGGAGATAGCCGGCCACGGCGCCGAGCGCCCGCGAGCCGAGGACCAGCAACTCGCTCTCCGCGGCCGCCGCGACGAGCGCCGGCACGGGACCCGTGGCCAGCATCTGCGTGGTCACCGACAGGCCAGGACGGCGCTCGCGCAGCCCGGCGGCGGCGCGCTCCAGCATCTCCTCGGCCCACGCCTCCTCGGACTCCCGCGACAGCACGGCCTCCGGTGCCGGTTCCTTCGCGTGCACCAGCCGCAGGCCGACGCCGCGCAGTAGCGCCTCCTCGGCCGCCCACGACGCGGCGGCGTTCGCCTGTTCCGTGCCGTCCAGGCCGACCACGATGCTCCGCGTCATGATCGCCCACCTCCTCGTCCGGTGTCGTCGACGTCGTACGTGAGCCGCGTGCAGGAGACCGAGACCACGCCGTCGACGGTCGCGCACATACGCTCGATCGCCGGGATCATGCCGCGGAAGGGCAGCCTGCCGCCGAGTTCCACCCGTCCGTCGTGCACCTCGACGGCGAGGGCGGTCGGTTCGAGACGCAGCGTGTGACCGAGCACGTCCTCGACGATCTCCCGGCGGATGTCGTCGTCCTGGCGGAGGAAGACACCCAGGAGGTCGCGGCGGCTCACGATGCCCACCAGCCGGTCCTCGTCGTCGACGACGACGAGCCGCTTGACCCCCTGGACCTCCATCAGCCGTGCCGCCTCCGCGACGGTCCACTCGGGCCGGGTGCACACGGCGGGCGCGGACATCAGTTCCTCGGCCCGCGTCCCCTCGGCCTTCGCCCGCTCCCACGCCTCCAGGTCCGGAACAGCAGGCAGGTCACCCGGTGTGGCGGCCTGGTCCGCGGTCTTGCGCAGCAGATCCCCCTCCGACACCACCCCGACGACCCGGCCCCCGCCGTCCACCACGGGAACAGCGGTCACCTTGTGCCGCGACAGCGTGCGGGCGATCTCCTTGAACGGGGCGTCGCCGCGGACGCTCACCACCTCACGGGTCATCAGCTCGCCGATCCTGCGGTGCCGCATCACTCTCTCCTTCCCTGTGCCGACGCACCCGCCACGCCCGCCAGGCGAGCAGCGCAGCTGTCCCAGGTGTCGAGCGCCGGATAGTCGTCCTCCGTGAGTTCCGTGCCGCTGAGTTCGGCGAGCGCCTCGACGAACTCGAGGAAGTCCAGCGAGTCCATCTCGAAGGTGTCCCGCAGGGACACGCCGGGATCGAGCCCGGTGAGGTCGGCGCCGGGGACGACACGCTGCACGGCCTGCCGGACGAACGCCTTTGCCTGGTCGTGGTTCACAGTTCCTCCGGTTGTTGCAGGAGCCTGTCCAGCGCGGTCAGGAGACGAGCGCCGGTGGCGCCGTCAGCGGCTCGGTGATCGGCGGACAGCGTCGCCGTCAGCACGGGCCGCACTCCCAGCAAGCCGTTCACGGCCACGGGCCGCTCGACGATCCTGCCGAGGCCGACGAGCGCGACCTGCGGCGGGTACACGACGCCGAACACGGCCTCGACGCCCTGGTCCCCGAGGTTCGTCACGGTGAGACTGGGGTCGGCGGTCTCGGACGCGCGGAGCCGGCCGCCCCGTGCCCGCGCCACCAGGTCCTTGAGCGCGGCCATCACCTCGGCGACGGAGAGCGTGTCGGCGTGGGCGAGGGCCGGGGCGACAAGGCCGCCGCCCCGCAAGGAGACGGCGACGCCCAGCCGTATCCCTTCCGCCGGGACGAAGCCGTCGTCGATCCAGTGCCCGTTGAGTTCCGGCACCTTGCGCGCCGCCAGCGCGACGGCCTTGAGCGTGAGCGCGGCGGGCACGAGACGGACGGACAGTGGAAGTTCGCGGTTGCGGGCGTGCATCCACCGCAGGGCCGCCGCCATGTCCACCGTCGTGGAGAGGTAGAAGTGCGGGATCTCCCGGTTGGACCGGCTCATGAGCCGTGCGGTGGCCGCCTGGGCCCCGGCCGGGACGGCCGGCCGTGAGGTGCTTCCGGCGGCTGCGGCGGTACGGACGTCCTCGGCGCGGACGGTGCCGCCACGGCCCGTGCCGGTCACTTCGGCGAGGTCGACGCCGAGTTCCGTGGCCAGCCGCCGCGCGAGGGGTGAGGACTTCACGCGCGGTGGAGCGGGCCGCTGCCCGGTCGACTCGTCGCCGCGCACCGGCTTCGGGGGCCGTGCCGTCGCCCCGGTCCTGTCGCGTGCTGGTGCTGGTGCTGGTGCTGGTGCTGGTGCTGGTGCTGGTGCAGGTTCCGGTTCCGCGTGCTCCACGTCCGCGCGGGTGATCCTGCCTCCCGGGCCCGAGCCACGGACGGCGGCGAGCTCGACGTGCCGGTCGTGGGCGAGCCGGCGGACCAGGGGCGTCGACGCCGGCGTGCTTTCGCCGTGCGTGCCTTCGGCGGTCGTGCTTTCGGCAGTGGTGCTTTCGTCGGGCGTGCCTTCGGCGGTCGTGTCTACGTCGGGCGAGCCCTCGGCAGTCGTGTCTACGTCGGGCCGGCCTTCGGCCGGCGGGACCCTTTTGGGAGTGCCTGCGGCGGTGGTCGTGCCGATACGGGCCAGCGGGGTGCCCACCGGCACGGTGGCGCCTTCGGCGACGAGGAGGGCGTCGACCGTGCCGCTGTGGAAACACTCCACCTCGATCGCGGACTTGGCGGTCTCGACCACCGCGACGACGTCGCCCCGCGTCACCTGGTCACCCGGGTGCACCAGCCACTGGGAGAGCGTGCCCTCGTCCATGTCGGCGCCGAGCGAGGGCATGGTGAACTCGGCCATCTCAGCTCACCACCCGGCGCGCCGCCGCCATGATTCCTGCCGGCTGGGGGAGCGCCGCCTCCTCAAGACGGCGGGCGTAGGGGATCGGAACCTCCGCACTGCACACCCGCTCGACGGGTGCGTCGAGTTCGAAGAACGCCTGCTCGCAGATGCGCGACTCGATCTCGGCGGACAGACTGCCGCTCCGCCAGCCCTCGTCGACCACGACCGCCCGGTGGGTCCGTTGGACCGAGCCGACGATCGTGGCGTCGTCCAAGGGCCTCAGCGTCCGCAGATCGACGACCTCCGCGCTGATTCCCGCGCCCGCCAGCCCCTCCGCGGCTTCGAGGGCCTTGGGTACGCAACCGCCGTACGCGACGACGGTGACGTCGGTGCCCTCGCGGCGGACGGCCGCGCGATCCAGGTCGACCTCCTGGACCGTCGGGTCGAGCGTGCCGGCCGCGTTGTAGAGGCCGCCGTGTTCGAAGAGCAGCACCGGGTCCGGGTCTGCCAACGCCGCGGACAGCACGTGACGGGCGTCGTCGACGGTGGCCGGCGCCAGGACGCGGAGGCCGGGGATGTGCGCGTACCAGCCTTCGAGACTGTGGGAGTGCTGGGCGGCCAGCTGCCGTCCCGCGCCCGTCGTCATGCGGATCACCAGCGGTACACCGAGCTGCCCTCCGGACATGTGCCGCAGGGTGGCTGCGTTGTTGAGGATCTGGTCGAGGGCCAGCAGGCTGAAGTTCACCGTCATGATCTCCACGACCGGCCTCATCCCGGCCAGCGCGGCGCCGATCCCGGCTCCGACGAACGCGGACTCCGACAACGGGGTGTCCCGGACCCGCTCGGGGCCGAACTCCTCCAGGAGACCGAGGCTCACCCCGAAGCAGCCGCCGTAGCGGCCCACGTCCTCGCCCATCAGGAAGACCCGGTCGTCCGAGGTCAGGGCCTCGCGCAGACCCTCCCTCAGCGCCTCCCGGTATGTGGTGGTGCCGTCGTCGGGATGCGCACCCTGTCGCGTGCGCGCGCTCATGACGGAGCCTCCTCGTGTCGGCCGGTGACATGGCGCAGGAGGTCCTCGGCCGGCTCTTCGGGAGCCTGTTCGGCCGCTCGGACCGCGCGGTCGATCTCCTCCAGGACTTCGTGGTCCAGGGCCTCCAGCCCGGCCGAGTCGAGGTGACCGGCCGCAGTCATGCCGTCGGCAAGGCCCGTCACCGGGTCGTGCCGCTTCCACTCCTCGATCTCGTCCTTCGGCCGGTACCGGTCCGGGTCGTACATCGAGTGTGCGCGGAACCGGTACGTCCGCATCTCCAGGAAGTGCGGTCCGCTGCCTGCCCGGATGGACTCGACCGCACCACGCGCAGCCTTCTCCACGGCGTGTACGTCCATGCCGTCGACGGCCCAGGCCGCCATGCCGTACGAAGCGGCGCGCATCGCCAGGTCCGTCTGGGCGTGTTCGCGGGCGAGGGCCGTACCCATCGCGTACAGGTTGTTCTCGCAGACGAAGAGCACGGGCAGGCCCCAGAGCGCCGACAGGTTGGCGGTCTCGTGGAACTCGCCCTCGGCGAAGGCCCCGTCACCGAAGAAGCAGCAGGTCACCCGGGACTCGCCGCGCATCCGGTCGGCGAGCGCCAGACCGGCCGCGAGCGGGAGCCCGCCGCCGACGATGGCGTTGCCGCCGTAGAAGCGGCGCCCGGCGTCGAAGAGGTGCATGGAACCACCGCGGCCGTGGCTGCAGCCGGTGGACTTCCCGTACATCTCGGCCATCACGGCCTCGGGCGGTACCCCGCGGGCCAGGGCGTGGCCGTGTTCGCGGTACGTGGACACGACCGCGTCCCGCTCGTCGAGCGCCTGGTGGACGCCGACGGCCACCGCCTCCTCGCCGATGTAGAGGTGGACGAACCCGCGGATCGCCGCCGCGCTGTACAGCTCGACGCACCGCTCCTCGAACCGCCGGATGAGCAGCATCTGCCGCAGGAGGCCCAGGTCGTGCGACGCCGCAGGGGTGCGGGAGGAGGGCGTCGCGGGTCCACGAGCGCGACGGGGGCGTTTCGTCTTCGGTGTTCCGGCGGACGTGCCGCCGTGTGCCGTGGCCATCACGGATCCTTCCCGGAGACGCCGGCCGTCCCGGCCGGTTCACGTGTCTCCAGCGTCGACACATCGCCTTCGGGCAGGCCCAGTTCGCGGGCCCGCAGCAGACGGCGCATCACCTTTCCACTGCGGGTGTGGGGAAGATCCTCGACGAACTCGATCTCCCGGGGGGCCACGGCCGGGCCGAGGCGCCGACGCGCGAACGCCAGCACGTCGCGCCGCAGTTCGGCGTCGGGTGGATACTCGGGGCGCGGCAGCACGAACGCCTTGACGATCGCACCGGCCAGCGGGTCGGGGCGTCCGATGACGCCGGCCTCGGCCACCGCCGGATGCTCCATGAGCGCGCTCTCCACCTCGAACGGCCCGATGAGGTGCCCCGCGGACTTGATGACGTCGTCGGCCCGGCCCACGAACCAGTACCAGCCGTCGGAGTCGCGGCTGACCAGGTCGCCGGTCAGGTACCACCCTTCCGCGAAGCACGCCTCGTAACGGCTCGGCTCGTGGAGGTAGCCGCGGAACATCGACGGCCAGCCCGCCCGCAGGGCGAGCTCGCCCTGGGCGCCCGGCTCCTGGAGGATCCGGACGTGCCCGCCGGTGACCTCGGCACGGCCGTCCTCGCCGCACGCCAGCACAGCCGCCTCGACACCGGGAAGGGGTCGGCCCATCGAACCCGGCCGCACGGGATCCGCCGCGAAGTTGGCGATCATGATCGCCCCCGTCTCGGTCTGCCACCAGGTGTCGTGGACCGGGCGCCCGAGTGCCTCCCGGCCCCAGTGCACGGCCTCGGGATTGAGCGGCTCGCCGACGCTCGCGACGAACCGGAGCGCGGAGAGGTCGTGGCGCGCGGCAGGCGTCGGGTCGCCGCTGCGCGGCGCGGCCCGCATGAGCATGCGGAGCGCGGTGGGGGCCGTGTACCAGACGGTGACGTGCTGGTCGGCGAGGATCCCGTACCAGCGTGCGGGGGCGAACTCCCCTTCGTCGACGACGGTCGTCACCCCGTGGGTGAGCGGCGCGATGATGCCGTACGACATGCCGGTGACCCAGCCGGGGTCGGCGGTGCACCAGAAGACGTCGCCCTCGTGCAGGTCCAGGGCGTAGGCGGCGGTGACGTGATGGGCGAGGACCGCCTCGTGCACGTGTATCGCGCCCTTGGGGGTGCCTGTCGTGCCGCTGGTGAAGTGCAGCAGCGCCGGCTCGGCCGGATCGGTCGGTCCCACCGTGTACTCGTCCGGCGCGGCGGTCGTGAGAGCGGGGAAGGAGAGGGTGCCCGGGGGCGGGTCGGCCCCGGGGTCGAGAAGCAGGACGTGCCGCAGGTGCGGAAGCCGGGACCGTACCGGGGCCACCTTGCGCTCGTACAGCTCACGGGTCGTGACCAGCGCCCGGGCGTTGCCCAGCTCCATGCGCAGTGCGACGGGTTCGGGACCGAACGCGGTGAACAGGGGACAGAGGACCCGCCCGGCACGAAGCGTTCCGAGGACGGTGCCGTACAGCTCGAACCGACGGCCCAGCAGGGTGAACACCCGCTCGCCGCGTTCCAGCCCGAGCGCCTCCAGCACGTGCGCGAACCGGGAGCTCTCGGCCGCGAGCCGGGCGAAGGTCATCGTCGACACGGACCCGTCGCGGGCGATGCGGCGCAGCGCGACGCGTTCGCCGTGGCCCTCGCGCAGATGCCGGTCGACCGCCTCGTACCCGATGTTGATGCCGCCGTCCGGCAGCCCGGCGAGCCGGGACCGCTCGCGTCGCCACGAGAACGTGGCCCGGGCGCTGTCGTAGTCGGGCATGACGGGTTCCACCCAGAGGGCGTTCATCGCGGTGGCTCCACGTCGAGCGTGAGGTTGTCGTAGGCGTACTCGATCGATTCGTGCAGGGCGACGACTCCGTCGACCGAGCGGCAGAGCCGCACGATCACGGGGATGTCCGCGCGCTCGTCGACCCGGCCCGTCAGCCTGACGACTCCGTCGTCGACGCTCACACGGATCGTGTCGGGGGCGAGGCGCAGAGTGTCGGCCAGGACGTCGTGCTCGATCTCGTCCCGGATCGCGGTGTCGCTGCGCAGGAAGGGCCGCAGCAGGTCGGTGCGGCTGATGATCCCGACCAGCCGACCGGTCTCGTCGGCGACAGGAAGCCGCTTCACCCCCTTGCGGTGCATCGTCCGAGCCGTCTCGACGAGATTCCAGCCCGCCTGTGCCGTGACCGCGGGCGAGGTCATCAACTGGGCGGCCGTCTCCGCCTCGGGCAGCCCTCGCTCCTGTGACAGCAGCCGGACTCCGGCCGAACGGCCCTCCAGGTCCGGAAGCTCGGCGGTGGCCCGCAGCAGGTCGGCCTCGGAGACCACGCCGAGAAGGCGTCGGTCGGCGTCGACGACAGGGACCGCGGAGACGTCGTGTTCGGCGAAGAGCCGGGCGATCTCCTTGAACGGGGTCTCTGGGGCGGCGGTGACCACGTCGTGGGTCATCACCTCGAAAACCGTGCGGTGCTGCATGACGGTCCTCCTTCACGGGACGCGGCGGCCCCGGTAGATCTCACCCTGCTGCGCGAGGCCCGCCCTCGGGCAGTGCCGAATGGTCCCCTCCCGGGACTGTTGGCCCCTATGGCGGTCCGCCGGTCGGGACGCAGGGTGGAAGGCGGGAGCGCCGGTCGCGGGAGGCCCACGGCCGGGCGCTCCGGCCGGGAGGCGAGAACCATGACTGCGACCGGAGCACGGCAGAGTCAGGAGAGGCCCCGCGCCGGGATGTGGGCTCGCGTCGGCGACCGGCTGATCGTGGGCGGTTCCACGGTCGGGGACGAGGGGCGCGACGGTGAGATCGTCGGGCTGCACCATGAGGACGGCACTCCGCCGTTCGACGTCCGATGGTCGGACACGGGCCGGGTCACTCTGGTCTTCCCGGGCCCGGACGCGCGGGTTCAGCACTTTCCGCCGCACGGCATGAAGACCGCTCCGTCCACGTGAACCCGCTACGCGGTCGTGAACGCCGCCGCCGCGCCCACCACGCCGGGCACTGCCCGGGTCAGCCGCAGGACCAGATCCTCAGGGACCGACCGGGGGAGGCGTCCGGCCAGCGTCACGGCGCCGTCCGTGACCCGTACGGTGAGTACGGCGTCGCCTTCAGGGATCAGGTGTGTGAGGAGTTCGTGCCGCACGTCCTCGGCGAGTTCGGCGTCGGAGCGCAGATAGACCTTGAGCAGGTCCCCCCGGCTGACGACACCGACCGGGCGGCCTTCCTCGTCCACGACGGGGAGCCGCTTGAGGCCGCCGCGCCCCATCAGCCTCGCGGCCCCCGCGATCGTGGCACCGCGCGGAACGGTGACGGGCGGCGCCGACATCAAGCCGCCCGCCGTCATCGATCCCGCGCTGTCCTGGTCCTCTCGCGGAACCTTGCCGAGAACGTCGGCCTCCGACACCACGCCGACCACCCGCCCCTCGGCCGACAGTACGGGCACCGCGCTGACGCCCCAGCGCCGCATGGACCGGACGATCTCCTTGACCGGTGCGTCCAGCCTGGCGGAGACCACCGCATGGGTCATCACGTCATCGACCGTACGTGGGTGCTTCATGACCGGCCTCCGGTACTCCCGCGTCCCGAGTCCTCTCGCTGCGAGGGTGGCGCCGCCCGACAGCGGACGACAAGGGCCGAACGGGGCACGTCCGGACCCTGACAGCTCTGGCGGCGGCCGTCGACCGGTGCTTTCCTGAAAGTGAGGAGGGGGCCCGCCAGAAGGACGCGGGGAAGCGGCTTCGAGCCGCGCACCGCGCGATCAGGATCCGCGAGAAGCGGATGGGCCCCTCCTCCCGTCGTGTCTCCGCGCCACCCCCACGCGTGGTCCGGGCGGGCCGGGCTCGGGGCCGACCGGCCCTACCCGCCACTCCAGCGCGGTGCGAGCGTGGCAGCAGGCCACCACACGTCCCGGAAAGGCGGTGGGCACGATGGAATCGCCCCTGGTTGCAGGAGTGGACGGGTCCGATGCCAGTCTCACGGCCCTGGACTGGGCCGTCGACGAAGCGGTACGCCACGCACTTCCGCTGCGGATCGTCCATGCCTCGATGTGGGAACGGTACGAGGGAGTCGTGCCGGCCTGGACCACGGACCGCCCCTCCGGCCAGATCCTCGCCGAGAACATCGTGGGAGTCGCGGCCGAACGCGCCCGGCTCCGCGCACCCGGCCTCCACCTCACCACGGACGTCCTGGCCGAGGACGCCTCCACCGCGCTGCTCAGAGAGGGGCGGGAGAGCACCCTCCTCGTCGTCGGATCCCGCGGGCGTGGCGAGTTCGCCGACCTTCTGCTCGGATCCGTCGGCCTCGTCGTGGCCGCCCGGGCCCGCTGCCCGGTCGTCGTCGTCCGGGGTGACCGGCATGCCCTGGAGGCACGCCACGGGCGCGTCCTGCTCGGTGTCGGGGACCACGACGTGGACTCGGCGGCCGTGCGGTTCGCCTTCCGGGAGGCGGCGGTCCGGGACGCGGAACTCGACGTCGTCCGCACCTGGCGACGCCCCGGCCCCGAACCGGTCGATCACCCGTTGTTGACCGGCGACGGTGGAGCCCACCTCGCGGAACGGTCCGCCGGACTGCTCGACAAGGCCCTTGAGGCCGCGACGTCCGACCATCCCCGAGTCCGCCTGCGCAGGACCACGGTCGAGGGCCCCGCACGCAGAGTGCTGACCGAGCGCTCCGCCGCCGCCGACCTGCTGGTCGTCGGCGCCCGGCGCCGTGGCGGGCTCGTCGGACTGGAGCTTGGCAGGGTCGCCCACCGCGCCCTGCACCACGCCTCGTGTCCGGTCGCCGTCGTTCCCCAGCGGAGCCCGCAGACCACGGAAGGAGACCGGTGATGAACACGGCCGGTGACCCGCACGCCACACACCACGCGAGCGACCTCGGCCGCCGCGTCGCATCCAGGCGCGCCCGACTCGGCCTGTCCCGGCAGGACGTGGCCGAACGGGCAGGCTCCACGCCCGGATACATCACCTACGTGGAGGAGCGGGTGCCCACTCCGGGGATCGAATTCCTGGTCCGGCTCGCGAACGCACTGGAGACCACGGTCCAGGATCTCACCGGGTCCACGGCGGACCTTGCGCCCGGCGGAGCCGGCGCCGGGTACCAGGCACGGATGGAGGAGATCGACGAGGCGGAGTGCTGGGAGCTGCTCGACGGCCACGGCGTCGGCCGGGTCGCCGTCGAAGGACGGGACGGGCTGATGGTGATCCCCGTGAACTACCAGGTCGTGGACCGGGACATCGTCTTCATGACTGCTCCGGACTCGTCCCTCGCGCGCGCCTCGGCATCCGGCGTGGACGTCGCCTTCGAGGAGGACCGCATGGACGAGGCCTTCAGCCAGGGCTGGAGCGTGCTCCTCGTGGGGCCGGTGCGCACGGTGTCCGAGGAGGCCGAGGTGCGGAGGATCAAGGACGCCGTCCACTCGACGCCATGGGCGGGGGACGGAAGAGACACCGTGGTGACGCTCGCACCGCGCCGGGTGACCGGCCGCCGTATCCGGGTGTCGGGCGCGCCCGGCACACCGCGCGGTTCCGCCGGCCAAGGGCCGTCCCGCAAGGATCTCTGACTGCCGAGTGGGCCCGTACTGGGGCAGGCGGCGCGCCCGGACCCGTGTACGCGTGGTACGTGGGGCACACTGCCGGCATGGCCGAGGACGAGGCGCAGCCCAGCCCCCCTGAGAGGTCGTTTTCTCCCAGTGTTTCATCCCGGAATCGACTGTTTGGTCTGCGGTGTCGGGTCGCGCCAGGAGATGGCGTTCTCGCTGGTGAGGCG
>NZ_JBHUYJ010000049.1:49777-56452 GCF_042668715.1 Streptomyces sp. NPDC057271 | reverse complement strand
GCTCCTCATCGGTCAGCACCAACTCGGCCTTCGGCCGCCCCATCGCCATACCGAAAGCCTACATCTAAACAGAATTCCAGACTCAGAACACTAGGCCCTGTCGTCGAAGTGGCGCCGGTAGGGCTCGCGGCGTCCGGTGCCGTGCATCGCAAGGCGGAGGGGCGCCCGACCACTGGACGTACTCGGGTGCTCCGACAACGCGGCGGGGTGCGGTGCCGGGCGTCGCGGGCCAGGCGAGACTTCGACGACAGGGCCTACGGGAGGCCTGGGCGAGTGCCTTCGCCACCGCCTCCGCTCCGGCTCGCGGTCCGTGGACCGGGGTGTCGGGCTGCTGGCCCCAGGAGTCGTCGATGCCGCCGGCGTCGACCGGGTCGAAGCCCGACTGATCGATGAGGCACGGACCGTCTTCTTGGCGACCGCGTCGTCGCCCGCGACGGGCAGTGTCATGCGTATTGGGGGGTCCAGCGCGGCTACTGCCAGCCCGGACAGATCCTGACGGCCGTCGCCAAGGTCCGCGCCGCCCGGGAAGCCGGTCGGGAGATCGACGAGGCGGATCTCGACGGGATCCGCAACATCTGCCGCTGCGGGACCCACAACCGGACCTGTGAGGCGATCGTGGCGGGAGCCCGCCGCATGTCCTGACAGGACACCGCGACCGGCGCGTCCCGCGCCGCCGCCATCGCCGCGCCCGCCGCCCCGGCCACCGCGCCCGCGGCGCACCGGGCCGTCCTGGGCCTGTGAAGCTGATCGCGCGCGCCCTCCCCACGGATGAAGTCTCGCGTGACAGCAGACGCGTTCCGAGTCTTGTGGGTGGCGCGACAACTCCTTACTGTCGGGTAAGTTGCCCTGAGTAACAGGGCAGTTGATGCCGCATGCCCACTGGAAGGAACACCGATGTCTGCTGCCCGGACGCGAGGCGCGCGCCGCCTCCTGCTCGGCTCGCTCGCCGCCGCCCTCGCGCTCACCGTCGGTGGCGGCGGCACCGTGGCCGCCGCCCCGCCCTCCGGACCGGCGGCGCCCGGGGGGCTGCGAGAGGTCATGTTCGTGGGGAACAACTGGGACGGCACCGCCGACGTCATCGAGGCGACCGGCGACTTCGCGCGCATCGGCCGGATCAACGTCATCCCGGACCGTGAGCGCCGCATGTGGGAGATCGGGCTGAACCCCCTCAAGCTCGCGTTCTTCCTGGGCATCCGCCAGGGCCCGGGCGAGGGCCACGACCAGTTCGTCGACGACATGTACGCCACGCCGGACGGCTCGGCGATGGTGGTCTCCCGGCCGAGCTTCGCCGACGTCGTCTCCATCGACCTCCGCACCGGCGCGCTCAACTGGCGGTTCCCCGTCTCCGGTTTCCGATCAGACCACATGGCCGTCTCGCCCGACGGCACCCGAGTCGCGGTCTCGGCCTCCACCTCCAACACCGTGCACGTGCTCGACATCACCACGGGCAAGCAGGTCGGTTCCTTCGCCACGGGCGACAAACCGCACGAGAACTTCTTCTCGGCCGACGGCCGCTACCTCTGGAACATGGCCATCGGCGAGGTCACCACCGCCCTCGACGACCCCTTCTGGGACTGGACCAAGGGCGATCGCCGCATCACCGTCGTCGACGCGCGCACCTTCGAGCAGGTCCGCGTCATCGACATGCGTGCCCGGCTCGACGCCTTCGGCCGCAAGGACCTCTCCGACGCCGTGCGGCCCGTCGCCTTCACCCCGGACGAGTCGAAGCTCTACTTCCAGGTCTCGTTCTTCAACGGCTTCCTCGAGTACGACGTCGCCACCGACCGGATCACCCGCGTGAAGACGCTCCCCGAGAACCCGGCCACCGACCCGGACCGCACCACCTGGGTCAACGACTCGCGCCACCACGGCATGTCCATGAGCCCCGACGGCTCCAAGCTCTGCGTCGCCGCCACGATGGACGACTACGCCACCGTCGTGGACCGCCAGACGCTGAAGGAGGGTCCGCTGGTGAAGGCGTCGAAGCCCTACTGGGCGACGGTCAGCGGCGACGGCCGCTCGTGCGTCATCTCCGAGAGCGGTACGGACCGGGTGACGGCGATCGACTTCGCGACCGGCCGCAAGGTCGCCTCCGTCTCCGTCGGCGACCACCCCCAGCGCGTCCGCCTGGCCCGCGTCCCCGCCGACTGGAGCGGCCCGACGGCACGCTGACGGCCTCAGCCCGCCGCGACGGACCCGGTCGCCGACTTCTCGCGTACGGCTGCGAGACAGTCGCCGACCGCGTCCCGCGTACGGGTCAGGCAACGGATGCGGTCGGTCATCCGGCCGCGCCCGTCCCGATTCCCCCGCCGCGGCGGGGGGTGAGGGGCCCTCCCGGCGCCTCGACCCCTACGCGTAGTACTTCGGAGCTACTCAGGGACTGTCCCCTCCGGCGGGACGCCGACCACCGCGCGTGATCCATACGTTCGGCACCGGAACGACGAACCACTCCGGTACGGAAGGACACGCCATGGCGTCCCGCCCGCGCAGCCGTCGGCTGCGTCGCACGTTGCTCACCGCGCTCGTCATCGCCTCGGTGGCGGTGCCGACCGCGGGCGCCGCCCGCCCCGCCGCCGTCCCGGCGCCGGCGCCGCCCGTGCTCGGGCCGCTCGCCCCCGTCATGGAAGGCACCCTCGACGCACGGTACGCCGCCAACCGGGACGCCGTCCTGGACGCCGAACGGACCGCCGCCGACTACGGCGACCTGCGGCGGGCCGCCGCCCTGCACGCGATGGCGGACAAGCGCCGCCACCTCCTCGCCTTCGACGGCCGCGACGGCGGCCGCAGCGTGGAGGTCGTCGGCGACCTCGCACGCGCCGACCGGATCGTCGTCCTCGTCCCCGGATCGGACACCTCGCTGGGCAGCGAGCGCTTCCGGGACGGCGCCGTCGCCCTCCAGCGCCGGCTCGGCGAGCGCGGCGCCGTCCTCGCCTGGCTCGGCTACCCGACCCCCGCCACCGCGAGCGCGGCCGCCCTCACCCCGCGCCGGGCCGAGGAGGCCGCCCCCGGACTACGGGACTTCATCACGGAGTTGAGGTCCGCAAGGCCCGCAGCGCGCCTCACCCTCCTCTGTCACTCCTACGGCTCCGTCGTCTGCGCCAAGGCGGCACCGGGGCTCCCCGTCGCCGGAATCGTCCTCTACGGAAGTCCGGGCACCGGCGCGGGCAGCGCCGCGGAGCTGCGGACCACGGCCACCGTCTGGGCCGGGCGTGGCCGATCCGACTGGATCGCCCACGTGCCCCACCTCCGCGTGCCCCTGCCCTTCGGGGAGCTGGGCTTCGGCACGGACCCCCTCGCACCGGAGTTCGGTGCCAGGGTCTTCGACGCCGGCGAGGGCGGACACAGCGACTACCTCGTCCCCGGCTCCGTACCGCTGACGAACCTCGCCCGGATCGCCGAGGGACGGGAGCCCGTCGATGCGTGACCTCGCCCGACGTGTCGAGGCCGCCACCCCACGCGACCGCGACCGCGCCCTGGACGCCCTGCGCGCGCTGGCGATCCTCGGCGTCGTCCTCGGACACTGGCTCGTCACCGCCCTGATCGCCGACAGCGGTACGGTGCGCGGTGCCAGCCCCCTGAGCCACCTGCCCGAATTCACCCCCGTCTCCTGGGTGTTCCAGACCCTGGCCGTCTTCTTCCTGGTCGGCGGTCTGGTGTCCGCACGGGGCCTCGCCGCCGCCCGCGAACGCCGCGAGCCCTACCGCGTGTGGCTCGCGGCCCGACTGGGCCGGCTCTTCCGGCCCGTCGCCGCCCTGTCGGCGGTGTGGACGGCCGTGGCGCTCGCGATCCTCGCCTCCGGAGTGCCCTGGCAGACCGTGTACACCCTCGGCAGGCTGGTGCTCTCCCCGCTCTGGTTCCTGCTCGTCTTCGCCGCGCTCACCGCCCTGACCCCGCTCGTCGCCCGCGTACACCCGCTGTGGCCGCTCGCCGTCGTCCTCCACGTCGACCTGATCCGCTTCGGCCTCGACCGGCCCGCCTGGACCGGATGGATCAACGTGGGCGCCGGCTGGCTCGTTCCGTACTGCCTCGGTGCGGCCTGGGCCCGCCACGAACTCAAGGGCCGCGCGACCGGCCGGCTCCTGCTCGGCGGCGGAGCCGCGACCACCGTGCTGCTCGTGCTCTTCGCCGGCTATCCCGCCGCCATGGTCGGCGTGCCCGGCGCCCCGGTGTCCAACCTCAACCCGCCCACGCTCGCCGCCGTCACCTTCGGCCTTGCCCAGTGCGGCGCCGCCCTGCTGCTCCTCGACCCCCTGCGCCGCGCCCTGCGCCGCCCCGCCGCCTGGGCGGCGGTCGCGCTGCTCAACCTCGGCGCCATGACCGTCTTCCTCTGGCACCAGACCGCGATGATCGCCGTCACCGTCACCGGGCTCCTCGCCGGCGAACTCCTCGGCCACGGACCCCTTCCCGGCCTCCATGCCGTCCCCGACGGATACGGCTGGGTCCTGGCCCGTGTCGCCTGGCTCCCGCTCTTCGCGCTCGCGCTGCTGGTCTGCTGCGCCGCGTTCCGTACGTACGAACAGGGCGGCCGCGGCCCCATCCGCGAGAGGCGACCCGAGGTGAACAGGGAGATCCGAGGTGCCTAGGCTGGACGCGGCGAACAAGGGGGGACAGGTGGGGGAGGGTTACGGGCGGTCGCTGGTGGGCGCCCTGGGCCGGGTGCCGCGCGCCCTGCGCGAGGACCTCTGGACGATGGCCCGCGATCCACTGCCCCGCCAGGCGTGGTTCGGCTGGCTGCCACACGGACACCTCGTGCTTCTCGCCCTCGTCGCCGGCGCGGCGAAGATGGCCGAGTACGGCAGCGCGATGCCCGTGCTCACGGGACCGGTGCAACTGCTCGTCGTCCTCCAGGCCGCGGCTCTGGTCCTCGCTCTGAGCCGACCCGTGCCGGCCTGGTGGCTCTCGACGGTCACCCTGTTCCTGACCGCGGAGATCGGCGAGTCGACCGTCGGACCCGACCTGCTGTGGCCCTGGAGCGTCTGGGGCATCGTGGTGCACACCTTCGTCGTGCTGCTCCTCGCCTTGCGGGTCCCGCTACGGGTCACGGTCGTCACGCTCGTGATCACCGTGCTGGCGGGGCTCGTCAACACCGTTGTCCCCACGGGCTTTCCCCACAACGAGGACCTCGGCGGCGGTGCCATCGCGTTCGCGACCGCGGCGGTGGTGGGAGCCTCACTGCGGATGAGCCGCGTGGCGCGGACGCAGCTCGTCGCCCAGGAGGTCATCACCGCCGAGGAACGGTCACGGCGTGCTCTGCTGGAGGAGCGCGGCCGGATCGCCCGTGAGCTGCACGACGTCGTCGCCCACCACATGTCGGTCATCTCCATTCAGGCGCAGGTCGCCCCCCACCTGGTCGAGAATCCTTCCGACGAGCTGCGGGAGAACCTCGCCGGAATCCGCCAGAACGCCGTCGAGGCGCTGACCGAACTGCGCCGGGTCCTCGGCGTCCTACGGGCGGAGGGCCCCGCTGCCGACGGTGTACGACACAGCCCCCAGCCCACCCTGGACCGGCTCGACGAGCTCCTCGACAACGTCCGTGCCACCGGACTCGCCGTCGACGCCGCCACCACGGGAGAACGCCGTCCGCTCTCGCCGGGCGTCGAACTCTCCGCGTACCGCATCGTCCAGGAGGCGCTGAGCAACGTGATGCGGCACGCACCGGGGGCGCGGGTGCGAGTGGAGACCGGCCATCTCGCGGCCGGACTGACCCTTCGGATCACCAACACACCACCGCGTCGACCTGTCGATCCCTCGCCCGCCCCACTAGCGCCGGGACTGGGGCACGGGCTGCTCGGGATGCGCGAGCGCACCGCCATGCTGGGCGGTGAACTCACGGCCGGACCCACCCCCGAGGGCGGCTACGAGGTGACCGCCACCCTCCCCAACGAACCGCGCAAGGACGGCACATGACCAACAGCGGGATCCGGGTCCTCATCGTCGACGACCAGATGATGGTCCGTCAGGGCTTCACCGTCCTGCTCAACGCCGAGCCCGGCATCGAGGTGGTGGGACAGGCCCTGGACGGCGAGGAGGCCGTCGCCAAGGTCGCCGAACTCGCCCCTGACGTCGTCCTCATGGACATCCGGATGCCCGGCATCGGCGGCATCGAGGCCACCCGCCTCATCACCGGGTCCGCCGGTGCCACCGTGAAGGTGCTCGTCCTGACCACCTTCGACCTCGACGAGTACGTCTACGAGGCCCTGCGCGCCGGTGCCTCCGGGTTCCTCCTCAAGGACGCCTCGGCCGAGGAACTCGCCCACGCTGTACGCGTGGTGGCGGGTGGCGACGCACTGCTCGCTCCCAACCTCACGAAGCGCCTCATCGCCGAGTTCTCCCGGCTGAGCGCGGGACCCCGAGCCCCGCTCATGGACCGCGTCGGCGATCTGACGGAGCGCGAGACCGAGGTGCTCGCCCTGATCGCGAGCGGTCTGTCCAACGCCGAGATAGCCGCCCGGCTCGTCCTGGCCGAGCAGACCGTCAAGACCCATGTGAGCCGCATCCTGATCAAACTGGGCCTGCGTGACCGCACCCAGGCCGCCGTCCACGCCTACGACATCGGCCTCGTACGCCCCACCGGCCACTGAGCCGCCGGTCCGGGCCGGTTCGGGCACGGGGGCCCGGCCCAGGGCCCGCTCGACGTGGGGGGGGGAGGGGGGGGCGGGGAGAAAAGGGAGGCGG